>JBKPAC010000043.1:0-62506 GCA_046726175.1 Acidobacteriota bacterium | reverse complement strand
CTGCATGCAGATGGCCTGCGCTTGCGCCTCGGATTCAAGCGCCGCATCAAAGCTCATGTGCAACTCGCGATTGAGCATCTCTTTTGTCTTTCCCAGAGCGAATGAAGGTCCCTGTGACAGTCGATAGGCAAGTTCAGCTGTCACGCGCTCGAGATCAACCTGAGGGACGACTCGATTGTACAGTCCAATCTTCTCAGCCTCTTTCGCAGAAATGAAATCTCCGGTGAAAAGTAGCTCTGTCGCTTTTGCGAGACCTACGAGCCGAGGCAATAGGTAGGCGGCGCCCATGTCGGCTCCAGAGAGGCCCACCTTTACGAACAGAAACGCTATCTTTGCTTCTTCACTGGCAATCCTCAAATCGGAAGCCAGGGCTATGCAAGCACCCGCTCCTGCGGTAGTGCCGTTGAGACTTGCAATCACAGGTTTAGGCAGGTCCCGGATGTTCTTCACAAGTTCACACGTCATTCGCGTGAACTCGAGCAGACCGGCGATGTCGCGTTCAAAGAGCTGACCGATGATGTCTCGCACGTCGCCGCCTGAGCAGAAAGCTTTTCCCGCTCCAGTGACAACTACGACCCGCACATCTCGCTCATCTCGAAGTGCGGCGAACGTATCTGTCAGCTCGCGATATACAGTGAAGGTAAGAGCGTTGAGGCGTTCGGGCCGGTTGAGAGTGATCGTAGCTACGCCAGCGGATTGCGAGTATAGAAAGCTGCTTGGATTGATCATTATCCAGTGAATTGTTGGCGCGGCGCGTTGGAAACGCAGGCTTTTCGGAAGCTCACAAGATGGCGAGCCCTTCGATCTCCACTTTTGCTTCGCTGTCTAACAAACCGCGCACTTCAATCAGAACCATTGCAGGAAAGTGTTTGCCCATTCGTCGTCTGTATCGCTCACCAACTTGTCGCGTGCGCTCGAGGTATTCAAGCTTGTCGGTGACGTAGATGTTCAAGCGGGCAATCTGGTCGGGGCGGCCGCCTGCTTCTTCGACTACCGCAATGACGTTTCCTAAGGCGGTGTCAAACTGATCGACAAAACTGCTATTGATAATTTTTTGCTGTTTGTCCCAGCCGAGCTGGCCTGAAATGAACAGTAGTTTTCCGCTCGCGTCGGCGATGATGCCATGCGAATAACCACGAGGTGCACCAAGCGATTCCGGGTTTATCGGTCTAAGAGCCATGACGTTGATTCAACAGTATTGCGACACAGTCACGTCGAAAGTCTTGCGCTCAAAATTAGTCGATTCGACTGGGATCAGCAAGCGGCTAGGAAAACGCTTGAGGCCGCCACGTCGGCGGCCTCAAAGAGAGCACGAATTGAATTCTGCTCTTAAAGAACCTTGTCCAGAATCGGCGCCAGTTGCGCGGCGAGATTGCCAGTCGGATCGAGGCCGCCGATCGGCGCGCCAACGGGACTTCCGTTCTTGTCGAGGATGATGATCGATGGCAGCTGGTCCACACCAAACTTCTTCGAGACAACACCATCCGGATCACGAAGCACTGTCACCTTCAGCCCATACTTTTGAGCGAATGTTTTCAGCTGCTCGTCCGTCGCAAAATTCTTCGACTTCTGATCTTCCGATTCAGTGCTGACCCAGTAGACAACTAGACCGCGGCTCGAATACTCGTCAGCAAGCTTCCGTACGCCTTGCAACTGCGTTCGCGACAGAGGTAACCAGGACGCTCCAAACGCTAGGACGACGACCTCACCTTTGAGGCTGTTTGACGTGATCGTTTGTCCGTCGACAGACCTCAGAGAAAACTCAACCGGTCCGTTGGCGCGTTGCTGGGCCGAAACCGGGAGCGTGGCAAGAAGAGCGCTCAAGGTGACAAACTTGCCGATTCTGCTTTTCTTGAAAAACATGGGGCTCCTTTGCTCCATCCGCTTGGTCAACCACTTTGCAACCTGCCAGGAAATCGCGGTTGGGCAGTGTTTAGATGAGCGTGCCGGGCATTTAGTTGGGCTATGTTTCCGATGGCAAAGCCGGGCCAAAACCAAAGACGTCACGGTGTAAGGCCGCGTAATCATCCCACGTATCCATGTCCCTTGCAACGAAGGGCGAGTCGACGGGAATACGCCGGACTGTTTCCTGATGTGCTCTGAAGAACGACTTCAGGCCGAGCTCAGGATCGAGAGTCATCAGCTCGTTTGCATAGCGGAGGTCAATCAAAACCGGATGACCGCCGCGACCCTTAAATTCGGGTTTGATAATCAGGTTTCCGTCGCGCCACTGCGCGACCAACAGTTTGACTACAGAAGGTGGTACGGCCGGCTGATCAGTCAACGCGATCAATGTGGCGTGAGCAGAAGGAGACAGTTGTTTAATTCCATGAGCGATCGATGCGCTCATTTGACTCGCCGGGTCAGGATTCAAAGCGAGCGTTACTTCAGAGTCTTTTAAGCGACTCTTGATGTCGTCAGCGCGATACCCAACGACGACAACAATATCGTTGATACCCGCCTGCCGGAGGTAGTTGATACAACTCTCGATGACGGAGGTATTACCGAATGGAAGGAGAGGTTTGAAGGCGCCCATGCGTTCGCTGCGCCCGGCCGCGAGCAGGATGGCAGAAACGTGATCTTCGTGTCCTAAGCCAGACACACTTGCGCATTCCTAAATGCGAAGGTCTTCTAATGCCAGGCGTGTGTATTGTCGGGCCATTTGCTTGCGCCAGTTGTACACAAAATCTGTGTTATCGAGGGGTCGTGCTTTCACGTACGCAGCTTCGGCAGCTGCCTCGATACGATCTTCAGTTAGATCGCTGCCCACTAACTCATTTCCTGCTTCCTGGATTAAGAGCGGTGAAGGCGCTATTCCCCCCAGGACTATCCTCGCTTGTTCCACGACACCTGACTTGTTCATTTCAACAAACGAAGCGACACCAAGAACGGGAAAATCAAATGCACCTCGTCGTCGCAATTTGCGATAAGAGGCGCGCCAACCATTTGTCGGCGGCAGATGAATGTCAACAAGCAGTTCATCCGGTCGCTTGCGCAGATAATCAATGCCGTCATCGTTGTATAACCCTGCTGCATCAATTAGACGCTCGCCGAGAGTTGAGACAAAGCGAAGTTTTGCGCCAATCGCGACCATCACTGGGACGAGATCGGAGGACTGAACCGCCCAGCATTTCGAGCTGCCCGGAGCAACCCAACAGACGTCACCATCCTTTTTGAGACAGAAATTGATGCCTTTCCGCCATTCGTAGTTTTGGTCGTAGTAGTTACAACGCGTATCGAGCAGAAGGTTACCGCCGATGGTGCCCATGTTGCGAAGGATTGGTGTTGAGATCGTGCGCGCAGCCTTTGCAATTACCGGGTAGTCTCGATTGATTACAGGATGATCGCAAATCTCAGTTAGCGTTACGGAAGCGCCGATTCGGAGTCCGGATGCGCCGTCGCCTGAGACCTGATTGAGATCGGCGAGGCGCATCACCGAGATGACGGTACGAGGTGTTTGCTGCCGGCGCTTCATGTTCGGGTACAGATCGGTGCCTCCGGCCACAAACTGTCCCTCGGGGCCAGCTTCAGCAATGATCTTCACGGCCTCGCGAATCTCGCGAGGGACGTGATAATTGAATTTTGGCAACCGCATCATGATGGTTTCAGTTGCGCCTCAACTTTCTCCAAACGACTATCGACGTAACGGTGGTCGGCCTGAAGTTCGAGAACATTATGGTTGAGTGCATCAATCTTAAAGCCCATGGCGCGCATGCCTGAATGAAGCTCGCTCCGCAGCTCATTACCGAACTTTTGCAGATCTTCCTTCGTGGCACAACCAGCAATCTGGGTTCTAAGTTCGCCAATCTCTTCCTTCGTGGCACAACCAGCAATCTGGGTTCTAAGTTCGCCAATCTCTTCTTTCGTGGCACAACCAGCAATCTGAGTTCTAAGTTCGCCAATCTCTTCTTTTGTGGCACAACCAGCAATCTGCGTCCGCAGTTCGCTAATCTCTTCCTTCGTGGACTCCATCTGGCTGCGTAGATCACCGAAACCTTTATTCAGGGCGAGATTCGTTTCGTGAATCGCCGCGATCGCTCGTTCCCAAATTGGCTTAGTATCGTATTGTTTGGATTCTAGCTTCACGACTCTTTTCTCCAGTAAGTCGAACCTGATGTCGATCCGGTCGAATCGTTTATCGACACTGTTAAAGCGATTATCAATCGCATCGAATCGCGCAAATACCCGCTCTTCAAATGATCGCGAGCCATTGGTCTCTTTCGTTGTTCCTTCCATTTCTGCCTTCCTTTCTTTCAAGTAGGTGAGGTAAGCGAAAGCCAAGGGGGGCTTTGAATGAAGTACGTTCTTTCACAAGCCTCAGTTCACGAGTGCACGGCCACGTGGGGCATCTCGCGACCGTCACCGCCTTCGGCAGGCGTCGTAACCCGCAATGGCGCCGGCCAGTCAACCGTAGGAATCCCATCCGGACCATAACGCGCGGCGCGTCCCTTTAATTTTTCTTTCAGCGCTTTCAAAACCTTTTCCGGAGTAATCGGTACTTCGTCGATACGCACGCCAACCGCATCATAGACCGCGTTTGCAACAGCAGGAGGCACGGGAAGCAGCGGTCCCTGGCCCACTTCCTTAGCTCCGAACGGCCCGTTCGGATCCGGATCCTCGATCAGGTAAGTCTTCACATCGCACATCTCTAATGTCGTCGGGCTCTTGTACTCCAGCATTGATGGAAACTTGTGCACCACATTTCGATTTGTGCGATAGGACATTTCTTCCATGAGGATTTCACCGAGGCCCATATAGACGCTGCCTTCAACCTGGCCCATCACCAGCACGGGGTTGATAGATTGGCCGATATCGTGCGCAATCCAAATGCGCTCGACTGTGACAATCCCGGTCGATTCATCTACATCGACTTCTGCGACTGCGGCTGAATAGCTGTACGCCGGCGATGGTCCGACGCCCGATCCTTTGTATTTGCCCGGCGAAGGCGGAGGAGAGTAGGAACCGACAGTTCCAATTGTGCCGAATTTGGATTCTGCTAAAACAACTGCCTCTGCAAAAGAAACACCTACTTCGGGATTCTCAACATCAAAGACACGTCGCTCGGCGAGAGAAATGTTTTCGATCGGCACACCAAGTTTTTCCGCAACTGCGATCACTAGTAGCTCTCTTGCTCTCTCTGCAGCCTGGACAGCTGCGTTGCCGGTCATCAGCGTGACTCGACTTGAATAACTACCCAGATCGACGGGCGTCAGATCTGTGTCTGCAGTGACCACACGAATGTCAAAAGGATCGATTCCGAGCACTTCCGCGACAATGTAAGCAAGAATCGAGTCTGAACCCTGGCCGATATCAGTTGACCCGCACATTACACACACGCCGCCCTGCCGGTCGAGCCGCAGCTGTACTCCTGACTGCGGCATGTTGTTCCAGTAGATCGGCAAGCCCGCGCCGCAGATGTACGAGCTGCAAGCTATGCCAATACCTTTTCCGTTCGGCAGTTTGCGATTCACTCTATCCCATTGCGAGAACTTCTGGTTCCATTCAGAGCCGGCGACAACTTTATCGATGCACTCTCCCAAACCCATACTTCCGACTCGCAGGTAATTCGCTGTAACCGAGTAAGGCTTGACTAGGTGTTTGCGACGAATCTCTACGGGATCGAGCTTGAGCTGTTCTGCGATCTTGTCGAGATGAACTTCAAGCGCGTAGCGCGGTTGCGGCGTCCCATGCCCTCTCTTTGGTCCACACGGCGGTTTGTTGGTAAAGCAACGTACTCCCTGGAATTTGTAGCGTGGAACCTTGTAGGTGACAGTCTGAAGAGCGCCGGTGTAGAACGTGCTCGCTACTCCGTAACTGCCGTATCCCCCGCCGTCAAGAAAGGATTGGAAATGCATACCTGTTATCGCGCCATCCTTCTTAACGCCGGTCCTGACATGCATCAGCACGGGATGTCTGCCTCGATGACAATAGAAAACCTCTTCGCGAGTGAGCGTGCACTTCACCGGCCGTCCCGTCATCATCGAGAGTTTGCAAACAACCACTTCATGATTGAATGGATCGCTCTTACCACCGAATGCGCCACCGTTAGGCGTGGCAATTACGCGGATGTGACTGGCGGGCATCTGCAGCACTTTCGCCAGCGCACGGTGAACGTAGTGCGGTGTTTGTGTCGAGCTCCATAACGTCAACTTGCCGTCGGCATCGAAGCTGGCAACCGCGGCGTGTTGTTCCATCGGCAGGTGAGTATTGCCTTCGTAGAAGAACGTGTCCTCGCGAATCAGATCTGCCTGCGCCAGCGCTTCTTCAACGTCTCCGAATTCCAGCGACACTTTTTTGTGGATGTTGCCGCTGTCGCCATACTCATGAATCCGCGGCTCATCGATCATCAATGCTTCTTCGATCGAAGAGATTGTCTGAAGTCGCTCGTATTCGACCTCGATCAGGTTCATGGCTTCAAAGGCAACATCCTCGTCAATAGCCGCGACTGCGGCGACAGGGTCACCGATGAATCTCACCTTGTCGATGCACAAGGCGTGTTCATCCTGACTAACCGGCAGAATACCGTACGGAATCGGCAGCTCTTCGCCGGTGAGGACTGCAAAGACACCCGGAAGAGCGAGAGCTTTCGACGTGTCAATACTCTTGATTTTTGCGTGAGGTTCGTGGCTTCTCAGGATTTTGCAATACAGCATTCGCGGCAACACGATATCGTCGGCGAACTTTGTTTGACCCGTGCACTTCGCCCGAGCGTCAACCTTCCGGAATGGCTTGCCGACAACCTTTAATGACTGATCGTTTTTCTCTTTGCCGCTCATTCGTAATTATTCCGAGCCGTAGATCGCTTCTCTGGGCAATTCGAATTCTTCCCCACGCATGCGAGCTGCGGCCAGTTCGACGGCTTCATAGATCTTTATGTAGCCAGTACAACGACACAGGTTCCCAGCGAGCGCTTCTTTGATTTCGTCGCGACTTGGATTCGGGTTCTTTTTCAGCAGTTCTTCAGCCACAAGCAGAAAGCCCGGGGAGCAGTAGCCGCATTGAGCTGCTCCGAGATCGGCAAAAGTATCCTGCAGTGGATGAAGCTTCGCGCCGTTAGCCATTCCCTCGACCGTTTTTACTTCCCGATCTTCAACGTCGAGTCCCAACATCAAGCACGACAGAATTGAACGACCATCGACCAGCACGGTACAAGTGCCGCATTCGCCGAGTTCGCAGCCGTGCTTCGTTCCGGTCAGACCCAGATCCTCGCGCAGCACTTCCAGGAGAGTTTTGTGCGGAGCAAATGCGACCTCGACTGCTTCGCCATTCAGATCAAATTTTATGTGAGTCTTTTGTTTCAATCTCTGGAGGTTTAAGCGCTCGTTTGGCTTACCTGATCCTTCTTCTTCGCGCTGTTGAGGATGGTGTTGTCAATCAATCGAGTCTTCCCGAAGTAGACTGCCACCGCCACCATCGCGGGCCGTTCATCAAGCCTGTCCAGTTTCTCGAGCGTTTCAGCGTCGCTGATATTGACGTAATCGACGCGCGCGAGAGGTTCTGCCTGGATGGTTGATCGGACTAATTCGGTAATTCGGTTGCCGCTTCGCTCTCCTTCCTTAAATACTTCCTTTGCTTTGGCCAGCGCGCGATGAATCACTGCCGCTGACTGCAGTTCCTCCGGACTGAGATATAGATTGCGCGAAGACATCGCTAACCCTGAGTCTTCCCGCACTGTCGGCAAAACTATCACCTCAGTATCAAACGCAAGATCGCGAACCATCCGTTTGATAATTACAGCCTGTTGAGCATCCTTCTGGCCGAAGAACGCAAAATCGGGGCGAACGATATTGAGGAGAATCGACACGACTGTTGTCACGCCACGAAAATGACCGGGCCGCGCGATGCCTTCCATCTGATCCGACAATCCCTCAACAGTAACGTACGTGGAAAAGTTGCGTGGATAGATCTCTTCAGCAGGCGGCGCGAAGATGTAGTCGACGTTGTAATCAGTCAGTAGAGCCGTGTCTTTTGTTAGATCACGCGGGTACCGAGTGAAGTCTTCACCCGGACCGAATTGAGTTGGATTCACAAAAACAGAAACGACTACGAAGTCACACATGCGCCGCGCTTCACGCACGAGACTTAAATGACCTTCGTGCAGCGCACCCATCGTCGGCACCAGGCCGATGGTTCGGTCTTGCTCGCGACGAATCTTACGCGCGACCGAACTCATGCGCTTGCGGCGATTAATAATCTCCATGGTTAATCTTGGATGATTAGGATTGCTTGATCTTGGTTTGCTCTGTAGACGTGATCCTCAATTCCTCAGCTGCTTCGGCGGGAAGTGAGTAGGATTCTTCCTCCGAGGGATAGGCGCCGCTGCGGACGTCTTCCGCATACTGGCTAACTGCGTTGGTGATGACCTCATGCAGGTTTGCGTACGGTCTGACAAAACGAGCGAGTTTACTAAAGGCCAAACCGAGCATGTCGTGTAATACCAGCACCTGAATATCGCAATGCACTCCCGCTCCAATCCCGATCGTCGGAATACTCACGCTCTCGGTGATCATCTTGGCGATTTCCCGTGGAACGACCTCGAGCACAATTGCAAACGCGCCGGCATCTTCCAGAGCGCGGGCGTCGTCGAGCAGCTGTCGAGCCGCGTCGGCGGTTTTTCCCTGAACGCGGTAGGCACCAAGCTTGTTGATCGATTGAGGCGTCAGACCGATGTGACCCATCACTGCCACTTCTTCGTCCACCAATCGCTTGATCAATGGTAAACGTTTGCGACCACCCTCCAGCTTAACGGCCTCCGCGCCACCTTCTTTGACGAAGCGAAGCGCGTTTCTGACTGCGTCGTCAGCTCCAGTGTGAAATGTACCGTAAGGCATATCCGCGACGAGTAGCGCTCGCTGCACAGCGCGTCGCACCGCCTTCAAATGAATCATTATTTCGTCGAGAGTTACCGGAACAGTGTTCCCGTAGCCAAGTACCACGTTTCCAAGACTGTCCCCCACAAGAATTACATCGATTCCTGCTTCATCGACGATCCGGGCCGTGGGATAGTCGTACGCGGTCAAGCAGACAAGTCGCTCGCCTCTCTGCTTACTGGCTTTAAGCGATGGGGCAGAAACCTTCTCCGGACGTTCAGGCTTTAGATACGGCATGATTTAGCTCTCTACACGGAATTTCGGGCGAGACAGAGTGCCCACAGAAGTCGCGATATTTACAAGGAGTGTGAACAAGTACGGTCATTATAGCGACAACGAAAAAAAGGGAAAAGCTGGCTCCCACTGACTACGGTCGCCACCGTCGAACTGCGGACGTATCTTTAACCTCCTTGAGCAACTGGGCAATTGTCTTCTTCAAAGTAGGATGCACAAGGTCCGGAGCGATTTCGGCGAAAGGTACTAACACAAATCGGCGCTGGTGAAGACGAGGGTGGGGGATGGTTAAAAACTCTGAGTTGCTGATGTTGTTCTTATATATGAGCAGGTCGAGATCTATGGTGCGTGGACCGTTTTGGATGTCGCGTGTTCGTCCTAAGGCATACTCAATTCGCAACAGACGCGCCATGACCTGTTCCGGGTTGAGGATCGTGTCTCCGTTCACCTCCACCACCATGTTGAGAAATGAGGGTTGAGCAATGTCTGCCACCGGCTCAGTCTCATAGATGGCGGACAACTTTCTCAAACAGAGTCCGGCATTGAGAATCCCGCGTTGCGCCAGAAGAAGGTTCCCGGCACGGTCTCCCAAATTCGATCCCATTCCAATGTAAATAGAGTTCGAATGAGGCAAGGTGGTCAAGAGTCAGTCGGCAGTTGGCAGTTAGCTATCAATGGTCACGCTTGGTTTTCATTGCGCGACTCATTCTATACTGAGCAGGAGCTTTTCGACACGCTGACGACTGCCAACTGCCAACTGCCTAGAACACTGACCAACCTTGTCTCAACTACTCACACTCATCTGGCTTAAGTGGATGCTCTTTCGCAACGCCCTGCGTTCGCGACGAGAGACGATTAATCAGGCAGCCTCGATTCTGGGAACGTTGGCCGCCCTTGCCCTTTCTCTCGTGGTTGCACTCGGCCTGGGATTCGCAGCGTATCTGATCCTCTCCAAGGCAGGCGCTGCACACATCGCAGAAGTCCGAGCGGCTGCAAGAGCTACTTCCGAGATCCCCAAAGCCAATTTCATCTTGTTCCTGATCTTCGCGTTCCTATACATGCTATGGGCGACTCTGCCGTTAAGCATTGGAGGTGGTAACCAGTTCGATCCAGGTCGGCTATTGATGTATCCGATCAGCTTGAAGAAGCTGTTCGTCATTGACCTCGTAAGCGAATTGACCAGCCTCTCATCTCTCTTTGCTGTTCCTGCGATTGTTGCAATGGCCATCGGCGCGGGACTGGCTACAGGCTCTTTACTCAAAGCGTTGATCGTTGCCGCGCTGGCGATCTTTCTCGGAATTGCATTGACGAAATGGCTCGCCACTTCGATCGGCTCGCTGATTAAGAGACGCCGCACGCGAGGCGAAACTCTCGTCGCACTGATCGGAGCCGTGGCGGGTTTAAGTGGCGCATTCATAGGGCAACTGTGGCCCATCATAATGAAGCATTCGGAATGGTTTCGTGTTTTGCAATGGACGCCTCCGGGTGTCGTTGCTACTGCGATGTCAGATGGGTTGGCGCCGACAGGTGATGGTCTCTATGCGGCTTCCTTACTCGTATTAACTGCCTACACATTGCTGCTGGTGGTTGCGACCTTTTGGATTGCACAGCGATCGGTGCTTGGGAAAGGTGAAGCAAAGCGTCATAAAGAACAAACGACAGTTACGTCTGAAGACTACTCTGGTTGGCAGCTGCCACTTGTCTCACCTGATCTTTCGGCACTGATCGAGAAAGAATCGCGCTACGCAATGCGAAATGCTCAGCTGAGAATGATTGGGCTCATGCCGTTGATCCTTCTTGCCATTCGTTTCATGAACACAAGAACAAGCTTCGGACGAGCTGGGGAACTGACAACCGACTCAGCTGAACGTGTCAGTCAATTCATGCAATACGGTGAGGGACTAATTGCTACAGGTGGAGTGCTTTACGTTTTCCTGATCCTCTCGGGAATAGCTTGCAACGCCTTTGCTTTTGACGGGGCAGGCATGCGGACACTGATACTGTCTCCAATTCCGCGGTCCAAAATACTAATTAGCAAGAATGTAGTGATATCGGTCGTCTGCCTCTTGTTCTCTGCCGGGTTGTTGATTGCGAATCAACTTGTGTTCAGGGATTTGACTCTTATGACGCTCGTCTTCGTTTCGCTCAGCTTTGTGGTTTTTGCAGTCTTCATGGCCGTGACGGGCAATTGGTTCTCCATCCGCTTCCCGAAACAGATGAAGTTCGGCAAACGGATGAATGTTTCAGGCTTGGCCGGTCTGCTTTTACTACCGATGTTGCTCTTAATGGCGGTGCCGCCGCTAGCGGCGGTAATAGTGGGTTACCTCACCGGTAGCTTGTTGATTGAATATGTTACACTGGCTGCGTTCGCGGCCTTCGCCTTGTTCCTTTACTTTCCCCTTGTCAGCTTTCAAGGGCGTTCATTGGAACGACAGGAGCGCGAAATATTGGAAGCAGTCAGCAAGGATTTGGAAGGCTAACGAAACTATCCCAGCGTTGCCGCGCGTGGCGGCTTCCGGGCGGGTTTAGAGCCCCGTCAAGACACAAATGGCTCGCAGAAAATTCCGCAGTAACCAGCGGCACGAACCGACAACCGAACGATCTTTCCAGGAGTACATCCTCTCTGCTCCCGGACCGCAGACCTCCCGAGTCGAGCTGCTACGACTCATACGCGGTGGTGAAGACACTTTTCTCGAACTCAAGGTAAAGCTTTCAAATAGCGAAAAGATTGCGCAGGAGATTGTCGCGCTTGCAAATACGGGCGGCGGCGTAATCGTGTTCGGTGTAAATGACCAGATGCGTGTCGAAGGAGTTGACGACGCTGAAAGTGTCCAGGAAGAACTGGTAAGGATTTGTCGCGAAGAAATCCAACCAGCTCTTGTGCCCTATATCGACCGAATTGCGTTCGACAACGGTCGTCGCGTCGTAGCGCTTGACGTTGATGGAAAGCGGCGTCCTTATCGAACCAGGGACGGAAGGTATTACCTCCGGATTGGTTCGGAAAAACGAGAAGCGAGTCGCGAAGAACTATCCAATCTGCTCGATGAGGCAAGGCCGGTTCGTTACGAAAATGTTCCGGTACCTGGCGCGACAATCAAGGACGTCGATGAAGCGCATCTTTGGAGTTTCCTCCGCTGGTTTGAGGGAGACGCCTTTGAAGAGGCGAACGCCGGAGGATATCCAACGCGAGAGGTGCTCGAT
Organism: Acidobacteriota bacterium; assembly: GCA_046726175.1. Lineage (GTDB taxonomy): Bacteria > Acidobacteriota > Blastocatellia > Pyrinomonadales > Pyrinomonadaceae > PSRF01. The sequence goes on along the minus strand of JBKPAC010000043.1, from coordinate 50,201 downwards.
CGCGATCTGTTACTGGCTGGAGACGCGGCCGGGGAAAAGGTGCCAACTGTCGCAGGACTCTTATTATTTGGATATGACGAGAGCGTGAACGAACTGCTTCCGCGTTCGTCAATCGTTGCAACCCGATATGCAGGCGACACCATTCAGGCGGCAATCGTCGAGCGAGTACGTGTGTCCGGCAATCTTCTGACGCAGTATGAGGGAGTTTCGAGCTTTCTGGCGCGGTATTGCGATTTCTGGGAGACGAGGCCTCGGAACATAGGAGCAGTCCAAGCAGATGATAGTCCGGTTCCCGCCCGAGCAAACTATCACCGCGGAGCAGTGAACGAAGCCGTTGCAAACATGCTGGTGCACCGAGATCTCGTGCTGCGTGATCAGCCGACCCGCATCCACATCTTCGATCGCTCGTTGGAGTTTATTAATCCGCGTCGCTCGGCAGGCTTCTCACCAGTGGCGCAGCGCGCGATTCGCTACGGAGTACCTCAGCGGATCAATCCACAGTTGACAGCGATGTTCACGAGTCCTGCATACGGACTCGATCTGCGGCGAGGTGGGTTACCGATGCTACTGCAGCAGTCGCGTTTATTTGCGAACCGCCGATCGGAGATCGTTTCGTTTAACGACGAGTTTCGGCTACGAATGTACAGCGCCTGAGCATTTTCGATTGGCAAGTGGTTCAAATCGAAAATCGCCAATCGAAAATCGAAAATGCTTTTATTGCTTCGGAGGTTTCGGAGCGTTGTAGAACTGCCGCGCCTGGATCACGTAGTCCTTATCATCGTACGTCCCATCACCGTCGATATCCACGCTCACTTTCAGTTTATGCTGTTTGCCGTCGTGTACGTCTCCTGGATTGAATCCCAGGCTGTACTGGCTGCGCAGCAACGCATTTATTGAATTGAGCACCTTCGGTAGCTCGCCTTCAAACGTTACCGGGTAATACGCGCCACCCGTCTCCTTAGCAAATGTTTGGAGCGTGTTGTCCGCCTGCAATAGGGTCATTCTTCCAGGCGTTCCGGTCAGACTGTCGGTTGCCGGAAGCATGTCGCCGTACTTCTTTTTGAAAAGATTGGCGGTGCCGATTATGTAGACGGGGATGCCCGCGTTCTGCAACACCTTTCGAGCATCGCCATAGTTGATTTTACTAAAGGTGTCGATTCCGGAAGCAACAAGGATAACCGCCCGCCTTCGTCCTTGCACACTGACCAATCCGTTATAGTCTGCTTTCGAAGACTTTGATTCTTCCAGAACTACTGAATCGCCGCGACCGCCGATCAACACAAACTTCAACGCGTCAAACAGATTCGTCTCGCGAAAAGCCGGAGTGTTCCTGAGAAGGAGATTGATTACTTGTCCAATGCGGCCGGGATCGTTGGTGAAATCCGTCAAAGGCGTCGGTCGAATGTCGAATGCAACCACTGATGCATAGTCATCAGGTGGTTTTATGAACTGCGAAAGAAACATTGCCGCAGGGCGAATCACCTCGTAGGTTCCCGGATCAAAACCGCCACTTCCGTAATATGCGAAGAACTCGGACCACTTGCTGTATTCCACCAGCATTACGATAGTAATTGGTGCTTCAGGAGTACCAAAGTTGGTGATGTTCTGCTGGACTCCATCGGAAAAGATCGCAAAGTTCGCTTTCTTTAGCCCCGATACTATCTGTCCCGTCTTCTTGTGATAAACGACGGCATCGACGTTTACGAGGTTCGTGGTGGTGCTGATCTTCTCGGCCTCTTTTGGCAGGTTGACGACGTCCCGAGGCGTCGGTTCTTCCTTATTTTCCTTATCAGTCTGGTCCGGCCTCTTGTTTTTCTTTTGATCGGTGGTCGGAGGCTGCCGCCGCGATTGCGCAAGCGAACGCGAAAAGTCCATGCCACAGAGCAGTCCGAATACCAGGACGAATGCCAGCAGGGAGTAGAAAAACTTGAAGGCTTTCATGATTACACTCCAATCGCTTGAACAGCTCGGGACGATCAAGGCGAGATATTTGTCGAAAAACCCGTTCGCATTACAGAACCGGCAGGGAACCAGCTTGATCTCTTGATGTCTGATGCGCTGTTACGGAGGGGAGTTTACCGTCTCAGCGAGGCGAAGAGCTACCGGCCTCGGCTTCGATAACGATATCGTAAGTACCTGTATTGTCGGTCAATTCACCTTCATTTACGCCGAGAAACAAGACACCGTCGCGCTGTGCCACTAATTCTCGCCGCGAACCCAACAGGATGAAGTCATCGTTGTCATCGCCGATGACTGCGATTAATGCTCCAGTAGGTTCAGTACGCATCAGTTTGTCGTTATCGGGAACCGTACTCAAGCCCGCTGGTGTTGAGAAGCGACCCCGGCCCAGTGACACCCGTCCGGAAGCGCTGATCCGCAACCGTTGTCCCTTGCGAACCACAAGGCCGCTATTTGTCCACCCATTATTGGCGTTATCCGCACGGACCGCCACTTTAATAGTAAAGAACGTCGGGGCATTTCTGGCCGGCGTCGGATCATTTCTGGTCGTAACTTCCGGTGGTGTGTTTGTGTTTGAGCGCTGTGGTTGCGAGACGGGGACAGTTTCGTTTGCCGCAACGCTATCGCCGGTATTGTTGTCGAATTCAATCGAATCTATGTCCTCAACGTAGATTGTGGTGCGCCCTTTACGACCCTTGGCGCCGCCTCCAATTAATATTGTGAACTGCTGATCCTTGAAACCGACGACTTGACCATGAATCACGCTGCCGTCTTTTAAGCGAATGGTGTCGGGGAACGATGACGTTGCAAGTATCAATATCAGGGCAGGCGCTGACAGGGAGTAGAAAAGCTTTCTCATGACGGGCCTCCAGGAGGACATTTCATTGACGAGGTTTAGCAAGACTTGGGTGCTTTTGCAAGCGGGAGAGGCGGTTCGCAGTCACATTGATGCGACGAGCAAACGAAAGGTTGCGGTCGGTTCTGGTAGCGGTTGGAGTCGGTCGAAGAATCTTTATCGGCTGCCGATTGTACGGTAGAGCTCCCACAGGATTCCGAGCAGCCAAACAAGCATGAAAGCAGCTAACCCGGCAGCTGTACTGATTGCAAAGACGAGTGGGAATTCCAGGCGCTCTTTTAGGTTTTTTGGTCCTGCCATGGGGAGTACCTCCAAAATCAAGGCCTAACAGGGGCTCTGAACCTTCCGTTGCCTGGCTTGCGGTGCTGGACTACAATGAGCGCCGACTTGCCGTGAACAATTGGTGGTTGGTTTTGGTTGCAGTATTGCGATCTTTCTCCGGCGAGTCCTCAGAAAGCTCTCAATAGTCCCTCAATGATATTTCTCAAGGCCTTTTTATGGGCGAGCAAGCAAGTCAAGAGTACGAGTTTGGCCGCTTCAGCTTGAACATAGCTGAACGTGTCCTGCTGCGCGATGACGATGCTGTACCACTGACGCCCAAAGCTTTCGACATCCTATTGGCTCTCGTAGAGAATTCCGGCCGTATCGTCGAGAAGGACGATCTGATGCGAAAGGTCTGGCCCAATACTTTCGTTGAAGAAGGAAACCTCACGCAGAATGTGTCGCTACTGCGAAAAGCTCTGGGAGAGAGCGCGAGTGGTCCTCAGTTCATAGAAACAGTGCCGCGACGCGGATACCGTTTCGTCGCTCCCGTAAATCAAATTCACCAAAACGCGATCCGGCCCGTTGAAGCAGTCGGTGAAGGACTGGACGGCGACCGGAAAATGGCGTCAGAACGTGAAACGCACACCGCTGGCAGCAGGAACGAGCACCCGCATGTAATCACCTCCGTCTGGAATACTTTGAGACAGCGCATACCCGCGGTTGCTTTCACAGTGGCAGCATTAATTCTGACGGTAGCAGCGATTACTTACTTCAGCTTGCGCGGTAAGGCGACCGAGGGAGACTCGATTCAATCAATTGCTGTCTTACCTTTTGTTGATGACTCTCCGGACGCCGAAGCGGAATTCCTCGACGATGAAATTGCTGCGAGTCTGGTGAACAGTCTGACGAAACTGCCGAAACTTCGTGTTATTCCACGCAGCGTAATGGCGAGTTACAAGGGACGCAACGTTGATCCGCGTCAAGTAGGACAAGAACTGAACGTACGCGCAGTGGTCACCGGAAAAATACATCGTCGCGGCGAAACGATCAGCATTCAGGCCGATTTGATTGACCTCGACAAAGTAGCGCAGATTTGGGGACAGCATTACGACCGCCGCCTTGCTGACATTCTGCTGGTCCAGGAAGAGATCTCCCGCGACATATTTGAGAATCTGCGACTCAAGTTAAATGTAGAAGAGCAAAAACAGCTCGAGGCCTACCGGTTTTATCTGAAGGGTCGCAATGCGTGGAACAAGCGCACAGAGGAAGGGCTGCGGCAGGGCATTGAATTTTTCCAAAAGGCAATAGATACCGATCCAACCTATGCATCTGCTTATGCTGGCCTGGCTGACTGCTACAACATGCTGGTGGTCTACGGCGTAGAACAGCCAAAGGATGGTTTCCCAAAAGCTAAGGATGCCGCGATAAAGGCTTTGGAGATGGACGAGACTCTGGCTGAAGCCCACACGTCGCTCGCGTTCACCAAGTTTAGATTTGATCGCGATCGCGTGGAGGCTGAACGAGAGTTCCGGCTGGCAATCAAGTACAAGCCGACCTATGCGCCCGCCCATCAGTGGTACAGCTCATACCTCGTCGCCTTAGAACGATTCGATGAAGCAATCGCAGAAGCTAAGCGGACCCAGGAACTCGATCCGCTGTCATTCGTAGCGAAATCTCACCTGGGATGGATCTACTACTTGTCGGGAAAGAACGATGAGGCAATCGAGCAATGCACGAAAATCCTTGAACTCGATCCGAACCTCTTTCCAGCGCGACGATATCTTGGGCTCGCATATGAACAGAAGGGGATGTACCAGAAAGCGATCGCTGAGTTCCAGAAGGGCGTGCAGCTTTCAGGTAGTCCTTTGATGTTAGCTCTATTGGGCCATGCGTACGCAGCGGCAGGAAGGACTGCGGAAGCTCAACAGGTTCTGACGGAGTTGCGCGACTTGCAGGATCGGCGGTACGTCTCACCGTATACGGTCGCTGCAATCTACACGGGACTTGGCGATAAGGATCAGGCTTTCAAGTGGCTTGAAAAAGCGTTCGAAGAGCGCGATGTCTGGCTAATGAACCTGAAAGTCGATCCGGTGTTCAGTAGATTGAGATCAGACAAGCGGTTCCCGGATTTGCTTACCCGGGCCGGTTTGAAGCCGTAGGACGGGAGGCAGGCGGGGAGGCAGGCGGCAGGCGAGGGTTTGTGTTGATTCGTTCGTGGTTCGTGTAATTTCGTGGATCGGTTTTCTTTTAGGTTCGTTTGTTCGGTAGCGAAGAACCGATCCACGAAATAACACGAATAACTGCCTGCTGCTCCTGCCTCCTGCCGACTGTTCATCTCACCTCGCCCATCAACCTCTTAACTTTAGGAGTGAGCAACGCCAGCAGAGCGGCGGAGACTAATAAACCCGCCGCTATGCCTCCGAACAATTTCACCAGCACACCTGCGTCCGGAACATAGAACCCCGACAAGTATCCAGCGAGTTTGCTGCCGAACGAGGCTGCAAGAAACCACACACCCATCATGATCCCGACCAGCTTTGCGGGAGCCAGCTTCGTAACCGTGCTCAGGCCCACGGGACTCAAACACATCTCGCCAACAACTTCGAGGAAGTAAAGACCTACCAGCCACAGCGGACTGATCTTTCCGTGCGCGGTGAGCGCTACGCCAGGCACAATCAAAACGTAAGCAAGACCTATGAACACCAGACCCAGTGTGAATTTGACTGGGCTCGACGGTTGTTTGTCGCCGAGTCGTACCCATAGGTAGGAAAAAACCGGAGCGAGCAAGATGACAAAAAGCGGGGTGCAGGATTGTAGCCAACTGGAAGGAAAGTTAAACCCGAAGACTTCAGTCCGTACGAGCGCTTTCGCAAGTAGGTTCAAGCTCGCACCTTTCTGCTCGTATGCTCCCCAGAAAAGAATCGTGAATAAGAAAAAGATGAAGACTGCACCGATGCGCTTCCAATCAGAACTGGTTAATGGCTGCTTAGTCGCAGCGTCCGCAACATCGACTTTCTTCATAACTTTTTCCGACACGCCTTGCAGCTTCCTGCGGTTCAACACAAAGGTAATCAGACCAATCGTCATCCCGACGCCGGCTGCGCCAAAGCCCCAGTGCCAACTCGTTAAAGGATTAAAGCCAATCGAAGCCACGAAGGTCTTGAAACGCTCGTGCTGGGCCATGAATCCAACAACGAGAGGTGCGAGCAACGCTCCAATATTTATACCCATGTAAAAGATCGAAAAGCCGCTATCGCGCCGTGGATCATTTTCCGAGTAAAGCCCGCCCACCATCGCGCTAATGTTTGGTTTGAGTAACCCGGTTCCGATCGCAATCAACGTCATGCCCGCATAAAAGAAAGTCAGCGAGTGAAAGACCATAGAAAAGTGGCCGCAAGCGATAATGATCCCGCCAATCAGCACAGCCAGCCTCGCGCCGAGCAGGCGATCCGCAATCAGTCCTCCAGGAAGCGCCGTGAGGTAAACCGACATCGTGTAGGTTCCATAGATTGACGTCGCGTGCTTTGTATCGAACCCGAGACCACCTTGAGCGACAGGCGCAACCATATAGAGCACGAGAATCGCTCGCATACCGTAGTAACTGAAACGTTCCCAGAGCTCAGTAAAGAACAATGTGGTTAGACCACCAGGATGACCGCCGATGCCCGTTGTGTCGGCCTGAATCGGTGCCTCATCTGGCGTTGCCGGTAGTGTCGGCGCTAGCTTCATAAGGAGTCCTTCCTATAGCTGCCCAAAATCTTCACTAAAGCGTGAGAATTACCTGAACGGTTCGGAGAGAAACGAAACCGCTTTTAGCCGAAATCGTGACGAGTGTAAAGGCTCGTTCCACAGAACCGTGGCCGCAAAAAAGCACAAAAGGCGCAAGACGGTGGAAGTCAGAAGCATCTAACATCATCCCTTCTTGTGCCTTTTGTGCTTTTTTGCGGGTGCGGTTCTGTGGTGAGTGATCATGTCCGCACTCACCGCTTCCCAGGCTGCCGCTCGAGTAATACAATCTCTTAAACCCCTACATATGAAACCCTGAGGGCTGACAATGGCGAGGATTACCGCGCTTAATGTCAATGGTAAGAAGCTGACGGTGGACGTCGATTCAGAAGATAGTCTGCTCGTTATGCTGCGGAATGAGCTGGGTTTGACCGGCAGCAAATATGGTTGTGGTGAAGGTCAATGTGGCGCCTGTACGGTGCTGATCGACGGCCAGGTCATGAAATCGTGCATCACACCCGTAGGTCGCGCGTCAGGCAAGCAAGTCACGACGATCGAAGGGTTGGAAAAGGACGGAAAGCTACATCCAGTTCAGGAGGCATTCCTCAAAGCCGACGCCATGGAGTGCGGGTACTGCACTTCAGGAATGATCGTCGCCGGCGTTGCGCTTCTTAATAAGAACCCGCGACCGAACAGGGAAGAGATCATCGCGCACATGAATCGGAATGTCTGCCGCTGCGGAACCTACCAGCGCATTGTCGCTGCGATCGAGTTAGCCTCGAACAGTTCCGGGGAGGCGTCCAGATGAGCGACCTTCAGAATACCGTGAATGGCCAAGTCGAAGTAGAACGCTACGAGCTGTTCGATGCTCCGGCTTATAAATTCCTGTTCGATCGCCGTGAATTCATCAAGGGAGTTGGTGCAGGAATCATTCTCGTTGTCCCGTTGACAAAGTTACTTGCGCAGGAGGGGCAGGGAGAGTCAGGACGCGGGTTCAATGAACGAGTCCCCAATGAAATCGGAGCATGGATCCACATTGACGAGACTGGTGGCATTTCTGCTTACACGGGCAAAGTCGAAGTGGGCCAAAACATTCGTACTTCCTTAACTCAGGCAGTCGCGGAAGAACTGCATGTTCCAGTTTCGCTGGTTCGACTTGTGATGGCTGACACAGACCTCACTCCGTTTGACATGGGAACGTTTGGCAGCCGCACGACGCCAACAATGGCGCCTCAACTCAGGAAAGCTGCCGCAGCGACACGAGAACTTCTGATCGATCTTGCAGCACAGCAGTGGCAAGTGGAACGCAGCTCGGTGCGGATCGAAAACGCTCGCTTCGTCAACCACGACACGACCAAGTCGCTTACGTTCGGAGATCTCGCGAAAGGTCTTAAGTTGGTCAAGATGATTCCGGACGATACGAAGACGACTCCCGTGAAGGACTGGACCATCTCAGGAACGCTGGTCGCAAAAATCGACGGTCGCGACTTTGTAACCGGCAAACATCAATACACGTCCGATTTGCGCTTGCCGGGAATGCTCTATGGCAAAGTCGTTCGGCCTGCCTCGTTCAAAGCGACGTTGGTGTCGATTGATACCAAGCCCGCCGAAGCACTGGGAGCTACAGTCATTCGCGATGGCAGCTTCATCGGCGTACTTGCGCGCAATCAGTTACTCGCGTCGCGCGCTGCCGATGCAATGCGCGTCGAATGGAAGAGTGACCCGCAGCCTTCGAATGCTGAGTTATTCGAAGTCTTGCGCAAACCTGCATCCGCGGAAGCTCGCGGAGAAGGAGGCGGACGTGGACGTTCCACAGGTTCGATCGATGAAGGTCTCGCCACTGCCGACAAGAAGCTCGAGCAAACTTATACCGTCGCGTATATCGCGCACGTGCCGCTTGAGCCAAGAGCAGCAGTAGCGGAATGGAAAGATGGTAAGTTAACTGTGTGGACAGGTACTCAGCGTCCATTCGGGGTGCGCAGCGAACTTGCTGAAGCGTTTCGAATGCCGGAAGAGAAGATTCGAGTAATCGTTCCTGACACGGGCTCTGCTTACGGTGGAAAACACACGGGCGAATGTGCAGTCGAAGCGGCGCGCCTCGCACGCAACGCCGGCAAACCAGTCAAACTTGTGTGGACTCGTGAAGAGGAATTCTCCTGGGCCTATTTCCGTCCCGCTGGTGTGATCGACATCAAAAGCGGAGTGAAGAATGACGGTTCAATCACCGCCTGGGAGTTTCACAATTACAATTCCGGATCGGCAGCGATTCAGCATCGGTACGAGATAGCCAATCAACGCATCCAGTTTCATTCAGCTCAATCACCATTGCGGCAGGGGTCCTATCGCGGTTTGGCGGCAACGGCAAATCATTTCGCGCGCGAGACACACATCGACGAACTGGCAGCACTCGTCAATATCGATCCGCTCGAGTTTCGTTTGAAGAATCTGAAGGACGAACGAATGCGCGGCGTTCTCGAAGCCGCAGCTAAATCCTTCGGTTGGGGTTCGAAGAAAACGACACCGGGTCGTGGAGTAGGTTTGTCATGCGGTTTCGAGAAGGGTGGATATGTCGCCACGTGCGCGGAAGTGGCTGCAGATCGAAAGAGTGGAAAGGTAGAACTGATCCGAGTCGTTGAAGCGTTTGAGTGCGGCGCGGTGGTGAATCCACTTCACTTGCATAACCAGATTGAAGGCGCCGTGGTAATGGCAATCGGCGGAGCAATGTTCGAAGCTATCAGATTCTCGAATGGCAAGATCCTGAATCCGAGGTTCTCTCGCTATCGCCTTCCGAGGTTTAGTGACATCCCTCGCATTGAGGTGGTGATCGTCGATCGTAAAGATCTTCCATCGGCGGGCGCCGGCGAAACGCCTATCGTCGGTTTAGCTCCTGCTGTGGGCAACGCGATTTTCAACGCTACAGGAGTGAGGCTTAGATCGTTGCCACTCGTTCCGGATGGTCTACCGAAGTGATGTCAGCAAAGAATTGAGTTCAGGTACGTAGCAACCGATAGAGTTCCCTGGCAGCGGATTGGAAGTCATTAGAAGTGAACCGGTATCCGGTGTTGAATCCCTCACTCTCTGAAACCTGATCTACACCGAAGCCGCTTGAAGGCGAGTAGGCAAACACAAATAGCCTCTCATCTCGTTGGACATCAAGCATGGCCGAACCCGAAGCAAACGTCTCTAATTCAGTTTGAGCGTCGGGAAAGTCCTTTTTTATTCGTTCGGCAAGGTCGCCTATGAGATCCAACACTGGTACATCCTAACCGCCACCTGGCTTTTGAAAGTCGGTAGCACCGGTTTTAACGTTTGTAATTGTAATGCTTCCGTCCGGTCCGAGCCGGATGCGATGTCCTCTCGTTCTTGCGGTTATGCTGCCATCGGGATTCCGCTTGGTAAAGTCCTCTTGCGGTGGATACATTCTACCGTCAGGCTGATCAATGGGAGGTGGAGGATCTTTTCTCACTACTCCACTGAACTCATCCTCCACTTCATTCATGATGTTGCGGATTTGATTAAATGCCTCGTCTGCTGATCTCGCTTTGGGTGCTGCCTGAAGTCTTCGGAAGAACTCCGCCAAGCGCTCAGCGATACTCAATTTTGGTTTTACGACGGCAGGATCGGGAACCGTCGGTGAAACACCACGACCTCTACGGAACGGACTACCTCCACGAAATCCTCGCTGAACCCCTGCGAGGAACCTCGCGACGGCACCCCCGGGCTTCAGCCGCAACTTGATACCTTTCGCCAGTTCACCGGCAATTGCAGAGAGCAGAAGTAGGACTATGGCAATGCCAAGTCCAATCGAGCTCGTGACCATTTGCAGCAGATCCTCGATCTGCTCTTCTTCTGTCTGCTTGACAGCGCTCAGGTCGGCCCATGCTTTGATAAGAGAGAGAAGTTCACCTGCGATGTAGATTGCAAGCAAACCCTCGCCAACGCCGAGCGCAAATCCCAAACCAACTCCGGCTCCACCGGCGATGCCAACGCCTGTACCAGGCGCAGCACCAACGCCTCCGGCCATGAACGTGAGGATGGCGCCACCTACCGCGCCACCAATCCCGCCCGCAATTGCTCCGACAGCAACTGAAAGAATCAGAAACAGCGGATAAAGATCCAGCAGGATTGCAGTGACCCGTCGAACAATGATCAGAATGATGTCAAGCAGGTGCCGCCAGAACCCCATCCCTTCTGCCCACATGCGGTTCCATGCTTTTCCTAGGTCTTCGAGTAGTCCATTGAAATCACGCGGGACGGTTTCCCAGAACGCAATAATGTCCCACAACATCTTTAGGATGTTGTCGAGCGGATCGGTCCAGAAGTCGTCCCAAACAGCAACCAAAAGATCCCAGAAATCTCCCCAGAGAACATTCTGATCGAGCGGTTCATTCAGCACTTGCCGTTGCACTGCTACCGTTCGTTGAACTGCGCCTTCATCCGCTGAAGTTGTCGCTTGGGATGAACCAGTTGCGCCAGTTCGTTTCCGCGCCTCTTGCTCGGCGGCAGCAGGCATTTCGCTACTAATTTTGGCTGTGATCCCCTGGGCGAGTGGACGCAGCACGATGTTGGGATCTTTAACTAATTCCGCGACAGCCTGAAGGAATGGAGCATAGTGGAGTATGGTGTCGATCAGTTGAGAGATCCTGAAGCTGCGAATGTTGGTCCATAGCGTCATAAAATTTCCAATTACGCGTTGGACCTGTCGACCCACCCATTGTTGCAGGCGCGCCCATAAGCCTTGCAAGCTGGTCCAAAGGCTCATCGCGCGCTGACGCAAGCTCTGCCAGGCTGCCGTAACAAGTGCTCCCAGCTGTTGCATCCAGCCTGCGATTCGAGTTGTTAGCGCGCCCCACTGCTGCCGGATGCCATTCCAGATTCCTTCAGCCCACGAAAGCAAACTACCAACGAGTGAACGAAGACGATCGAGTACTCCACCGAGTACACCCGACAGCTGGTTGGCACGATTTCGCAAGCCATCCCACGCAGCTGACAAACGTTGGCGCAACCCTTGCACCATCGACTGAACGCGGGTCATCAAGCTCGTGGCGCCGGAAGTCAAAGTAGTGAGCACTGCGTCGAATCGAGAGCGCAGTCCTTGCCACAACCCTGCAATCGTTGACTGAACAGATTGCAGTGCCTGTTGTACTCGCTGATTCGCGCCCGCAAATACGCTGAGTAATCGATTCCACGCGGCCCGCAGAGCATTGCCATCGAAACGTAAGATGGCCTGACCGATCGCGCCTACGACACCGAGCACCGTATCAAGTGCGCTTTCGACCTGACGCCTCAATCCCATAACAAGCTGCGTCACGCGAGCTGTGATAGACGCCCACATGCTTTGCAGGACTCTAAAAGCAGCCATGACGATGTTCGTCAGGCCGTCTATCATCCCGTTAACGCTCTCGCGAATTGTCGTCAGCGCTTCAGTCGCCATCTGGCTCAGGCTGGTCCAACCGGCTCGCAGCCCATCGACAACACCATTGATGCGACGCTTGATATTCTCAAGCAGTCCACCGCCGTCATCATCCTCCTGACGTTGCACAAAACTCCCGGCTGGCGATCCGATTGTTTGCGCGAGTTGCGGTGCGGCAGGCATCGGCGCAGTTGACGGTCCTGCCTCCGGTACTGCTGCCTGTGCCTGTGGAGCTTCGCCATCGGTTGCGCCGGTTCCCGCGGAACCATCACCCTGATCAACTGCCGGTACCTCTGGCAAGTCAGTTAGCTCAGGAACTGGGCCTTGATCAGCGGCCGAAAGAGCGGGTGTTGGAGAGATCTCCGGCACCGCAGCGGGCGGCACACTTCCAGCGCTCGAATCGGGCGCAGGAGTTGGAGCAACATCTGACGCCACATTTTCTGTCGTCGTGGACGTTGGCCGAGGTGCCGCACCCGGCATCGGCGTTGGACCAGGTGCCGCACTCGGTGTCGCCGTTGGACCAAGATCACTCGGTGTGGGCGTTGGACCGGGTGCCGTCTCTGGCTTGGGTGGTGGAACTGGCGTCGTCTCTGGCTTCGATGTTGGACCAGGCGTAGCAACCCCGGGTGGATGAGCTCCAACAGCAGGAGAAGTGACATCAGTCGGTGGCACACCGGGCATTTGCTTGCTGTCCGGTGGTCCTACAGCCGGCGTGGCGACTGCAGTTGTTGTTGGGGTTGTCGGCAGTGGTGCTCCAGGTGCGGCTGGACCTGCAACAGGGGTTGGGTGATCCGTCTTAGGAAGACCAATCGCACTTTGTCCGCCGGCAGCAGTTTGAGGTTTTTGGCCAGCGTCGCCTTCGGGAGTGACCACCTGTGGCGCGAACGGATCGTTTTGGCTTACGGTACCCGAATCGTTGATCGGTTTTTGCCGGACTGCTTCGCCGCCGCCACCCTGCTGCACCACATGCGTGAGCTCATGGGCCATCAGCCTTCGGTCGTTCGGTGATTCCCCCGTACCCAGGAAGATGTTATTGCCATGCGTGAATGCTTTTGCACCGAGACGAGCTGCGTCAGCTGCATCAGTTTGGCCGGTGTGCACGCGAACTCCCGAGAAGTCGGCGCCCAGCGCTCCTTCCATTTCACGCTGCAAGCCTTCAGGCAATGGTTGCCCACCACCAGGAGACTTGATGCGATCCTCCATGCCTGCGGGAGCAACACCATCATCATGGGCGTGGCCTCCGGCGGCATTTCGTTGCACGTTCCCATTTGTTCCAGTGACCTTATCCGCAACGTGATCCGCTTCCTGCTCGAATTCGTCATTTGGAGCACCCACACTGATCTTCGTCTGAACCTTTGTACCAATCAGATTCGCCACGCGAGTGTTGCCAACCTGACGCTGCAACGTTCTCATCATCTGAGCCCGCTCTCCGGCGCCTGGACCAGTCGAAAACATGTCGACACCACGCATCGTTGGCCCAGCGTTTGGAGGCGGAGGCGCAGCAGTGGAAAAGTTTGGCGACACTGCAACTGGACCAGCCTGCTTGTCAGGGGTCTCTGTTTGGTTCGGTACTTCCTGATGAGGCGCACCACCCTTCAGATCGGAATCTGGCTTTTCAGAAAATTGAGTCGCCATGAGGATCTTCTGCCGTATTTATTGAGATCGAGGACTCAGTCTTGCGAGGATCGATGTTGAGTCAGAATCGTCGTCTCCAATACTTCCCGCGGATACTGTTGTAGATCTGTCCAAGTCTTTTTATCTTCCCGCCGTACTCGCCAAACCATTCCCGCCAGCTCTGGTATCCCGGATCACCGGCCATCGGGTGATAGTCGGGATCGTCAACTACGCTCTGGTGGAATGTATGACTCGTTTCGTCAAGTGGGCTGAAGAAATCCTGCGTTGTATGGTGCAGCTCGACAAAGTCGTCTTTGTCTCTATCCTTTCGAGGCAGGAATCCAGTGCGGCCGGCCTTGGCGCGCTCTCTGTTTGTTCGCCCTTTCTTGTCCATTGGAGAAATGTAATCGGGCGGAAGCGACCTTGGAGGAAATTGCTGCCCGATCGGATTTATGTAGTCGGTGAGATCCATCAACACACCTTCACTCTTAATCCTTTCGAAGTCTTTGCCGTCACCAACAGGTTTAATTGCTTTTGTTGCCTTACCTGTCGGTGTACTCGGCGTGCCGCCTTTGGGTGGGGCTTGTCCTGGTGTGGGATCAGCAAGGTCGCTGACGTGATAGCGATCACCATAGTCCTGCAACTCGCTGCCGAGCTCCTGCAATCCCGGCACGTTCATTTCTGCGGACTCAGGTTCCGCCCCGAGTTTGCTCGCAGCTTGCTCTAGGCGCGCCGCATCACGCGAGGCCTGGTTCAGATCCTTGACACGTCGATCAAGCTTCTTCTTGGCAGCGTCATCCGTCTGTGGATCGAACTCGGCATCGATCAGCTCCTTTTGAGCTTTGAAGATCTTTACTCTTGCTGGTTCACGCTTCGACGCCATTTCCAATAACACTGGTTCATGTGCGCCGCCCAATGTCAGGTATAGTTGATGGACCGTGCCGTCCATCATGAACTGCACAACCTGAGTTCGTGGTTGCTGCTTCGGAGCATCAGGCACAGTGTCGGATGGAATCACGTGACCTTTTTCTTTGCCGCCTTCTTTGAACCCACCCTTTACTCCTTCGTCTGTATCTTTAGCTCTCTTTCCCCGAATGGCTTGTTTTATGAAACGTGTAGGTTCGAAAGCGCCCTTCTTCACTTCGACAGCAGGAACTTCATCCGAACCGATTGTGTACGCGACCTTGGCGGTCAGACCGAAGCCGCCGATTGGGAATACCTTTTCGCCGAGATGGATTTCCCAGAAATCTTTTCCGGCTGCAGTAAACACCAAATCGCCGCTAAGTTTGATGTCCGCTTCGCCGCCGACAAACAACTCGCCGCCGATTACGTATTTCGGTACTTTCTCTGTTGATGCTTTTGCTTCGCCTTCCTGAATCTTGATCGTCGGCTCTGCTTCGACAACTCCTCTTACTTCTGCTTCGGCTTTCGTATTCAGCGAGATTGCGACAGGATTTGCACCCAGGTACTTGTATTTTGTCCCCAATCGAAGAGCGAGTTCGCCATCGACGCTCAGGATGGCGGTTGCGGATCCCGAGAGATTGAGCTTCGCAGAAATTTGCAACTCTTTGTTGACGTCCGGGCGTGTGGAGTAGAGACCGGTCACTGTAATGTCATGAAGAGTGAGTGGTCCAAACGTCGCTTTTCCGGCGAACTTAATGTGTACTTTCGCTCGAATGCCCACGGCGGGAGCGACATACTCCATGTCAGAAAAGTCGTCATCGTAGAAAACTTTTTCCGGAATCGGCTTTGCATCCATTAGCGTGATCTTGTGAGGAGATCGAATCGTGCCGCGTACGGTCAAATAGCCTTCAGGATCGACGACAAAGCCCGCATCAGCTTCAACTTTGTCCGTGATTGTGATCTTTAGGACGCCCCACGCCGTGATTGCAAGACTGTCGTCTACATTTCCTTTGCCTTCTTCGATCGGCGGTGCAACGGGACCAGTTGCGGCGGGACCTGCGCCAGCCATTGGTTTCGGACCTTGCTGGACCGCAGCTAGTTGCGACTGAATGCTTCTCCACGCGCGACTTTCCTCCGTCGCCGTGACCGTGACTTCACCTTTTACGCGTGGCGAGTCGTATTTGAGGCTGCCACGGATTTCCAGAACACCGTCCTCGTAAGTGAGCGCGAGTTTTCCTTTGAAGCCCTTTGCTTCCCAATCTGTACTGATCTCGATATTGCCGATGAGATCGCCTCGCTTGTCGCGCTTTATTTCGGTATCGGCGGGGACCAGCCCCTTACCTGAAGTGTGAAGTGTTGCAGAGAAGGCGAATGCTTCATTGATTATGGCTATGGAACCAATCAGGTATGTCCCTTTGTGAAAAGTATTCTTGAATGTATAGGTGAAAAAGAGAGATCCACCTTTCAGCTCGTTCTTGACGCCAAGGTTTTCGAGTTTGCCTTTAGAGCCCGTCTCACCGATCAATAACGACAGAAATCTTTCCTGATCTTCCGGAGAGCCGTAACCGGCGCCAATCGAATTTGGAGGCAGCGGTTTAGTGACTCCGATCGAACCCGTGATCAAGCTGCCGGCACCAATCTCAACGATTAGCGAGAGGTTCTGCGATCCTCCTGGAGCACTAATTTCCGGATGCGTCATTGCTAAAGGAGTTGGACCGGCGCGATATTCAGTTCCTCTATCTTCAACGTACAACTTTCCACTTGCTAGATTGCCAAAGCGTACGTTGACCAGAGCGCGGCCACCCTGATCGTAGATCCAGGCTTTTATGAATATGTTGGGTTCGAATTTGTCATTGCCTTTTAGCTCATAGACGCTGCGCTTACCTATAAGCACTGCGAGCTCGTATTGCATCCCCAGTAACCCAAAGCCAGGCGGTATTCGTCCTCTTCCCGGTCCGGAGCCAGTCTGCCTTTGAATCGCCCCGCCTTGTTGGACCACGTGTGTCAGCTCGTGGGCCATCAACTTGCGGTCGTCTGCTGATTCCCCGGCTCCAAGCCAGATATCGTTTCCATGAGTGAAAGCCCTTGCACCAAGTTGCTGCGCATCCTTCTGAGAAGTGGCGTCGTTGTGTACTCGCACTCCAGAGAAGTCCTGGCCAAGCGTCGCCTCCATTTCGCTTTGAACACCTTCGGGCAGTCGTTGTCCGGCACTTGGTGACTTGACGCGCGCCTCGAGGTTTTCATCAACGGCTTGATGCCGATCCGCATCCGCAGATGGAGAGACGCGACTGATCTGCGGTTTCCATCGCTGTGTGAACGTTGTCTGTCGCTGAATCTGCTCGGGCGATGAGGGTCGCGGCTGTTGCATCACCTTTTCCGCAACGCTATCGGCTTCGCGCTCAAAACTGTCTCCGGGTGCTCCGACCGCAAGCTGTGTTTGTATGCTTCGACCGACCAGATTCGAGACCCGAGCTGTTCCAAGCTGGCGCTGCAACGTAGTCATCATTCGCGCCAAGGATCCAGTGCTTAGATTGTTCGGTGCAGTAGCCAGCATATCCGCCCCGCGCATCGCGGAAGGTGAGCCATTTGGCGGAGGAAGCGCCGATGTCGATGACATGGACGAGGCCTGAAGAGGTCCGCCATGTTTCTCAGGCGTTACCTGCTCTTTCTCGGCTCGCGAAGCGGCAGCCTTCGCAGGAGATTCTGCGACCTCTTTGACCTTAGTCTGGCCCATTGTTGTTGTTCTTCTCTTCTTGCTGGATTCGCAAAAGCTCGCTGAAGACACTCGATCCGAGGCGACCGACAACCAGTGCCTCTTGCTCGACATTCAGCTGCGGCAGATCAGGAGTTAGTCTCTCGCGGAAAGCAGGGTCATTGGGCATCTGCTCAGTAACTTCCTTGCGCGCATCGTCTTCTTTCAGATTCGGATTCGCATCGAGCTTGTCTTTCACTCTCTTATTGATCAGAGCGACGATATCAGGGTCCTTCATCACTTCCTTTGGATCCTTGTCCCGGATGATCTTCGCGAGAATCGTCAACGACCTCTTAGCTTTCAGGACAACTCCTAACTCGACGGGTGTGAAGGGAGGGTCTTCGCTCATCGCGTTTCTCCTTGAGTCACTCGTTAACTGGGCTACTTGCCAGGTTCGTAAAGCGGCACGTTGTCGGGAAGATCATGACTCTCGTAATACTTTTCGATGCTCGCGCCATCGAAGATCACCTGCGTGTTCTTACCAGCCGGCAGTACCTTGACGAAGATCTCCTTAACCGTTCCCTTCTGTTGCAGCCAGTAATAAGCGCGCGCCATCTTCCAGTAGCGGCTCTTTGGTTTGCTCTTGTTGTTGAAGTCATCGAGATTTCCTTGCCCCGTCCACCCTTTGTACGGGTTGGCTTCGGGTTTTTCGAACATCTCGTTCACGAGCTTTTCTATTTCTTTCGCACGCGCAGCTGCGACTGTCTTCATATACTCGTTCTTTTCACAGAAATCCTTGACCGTTGCGAAGCCCTTGAACTCGTCCTGCTTCGGTAACTTGTCGTCTCCGTAAGTGTGATCGCCGAGCACATATAGCCAGATCCGGTACCAGATTCCTTTATTGCTGTAAGCTGCAGATCCTTTCAGGCCTTCAATGCCTTTCTTGCTCGTCACTCGGTTGAAGTACATCCAGCGGATGTCGGTTTCCTGTCCAGCCCATGCTTCGGCCAGGATCGTTGCCGTCATTTTTTGCTTCAGATCATCAGTAGCGTAATCCGGAGTAGCCGTCGTCTTACCCGCAACTCCCGCATCGGAAGGATCTTTCTTCACACCGCCGTCGTCCTGGCGTTGGACCGCCGCCGGTTGCATTGAACGGCTGACGGCATTCGTTTCCGGCTGGCCCGTCGATTCTGTTTGAGATTGATCCGTGAGAACTCCACCTGCCAACCCGACGCGAGTATTACCGACCGTACGTTGCACAGTTCTCATCAGGCGCGCGCGACCAGGCGCACTCATGTTTCCATCTGAAGCAGTTCGTAAATCACTGCTTCGCGCGATTTGTGGCGCGCTTGACGACGCCGGCGACTTTGTTGACTGTGATGAAGTATCAGATTGAGGTCCACCCATCTTGTCAGGCCGCTGTGGCATGACATCGATGCCAGGAGATGGTGGCATCTTTTCGGTGGCTTCCGTTTTGTCTTTCTCTTTAGGCATGTTTATTAACCGCGAAGTATGTCTTCCTCAATCCACCCGAAATACTCTTCGCCGAATTCGCTTCTGGTTATTGGCTTACCCAGCTTCTGGTATTCGCGAGCAACACCAGCGATGAGCCGCCGCTCGGTGAGTGTCGGCTTGCCATTATTCGACTCAGCCAAAGCGCGGAAAGCTGCGTCAAGAACAATATTCTTAAAGCTGCCGCCGGAGAGCTTGAATCGATCGGTCAACGGTCGCAGTTCATCGACCTGCGGATGATTAACTCCGGCCGGGAACAATCCCCCCAAAATTCGGAATCGCGCCTCGGCTTCAGGGAAGGGGAACTCAACAATGACGTGAATCCGTCGCATGAACGCTTCGTCAATGTTTTGCCGCAGATTCGAAGCAAGGATCACAACTCCCGCGTACTCCTCCACACGCTGTAGCAGGAAATTGACTTCCATGTTGGCCCAACGGTCCTGAGCTTCTTTCACTTCGCCACGTTTGCCGAACAATGCATCGGCTTCATCGAAGAAAATAATGGCATTCGCGTCTTCGGCCTCTTCAAAAACCCGGCTAAGGTTCTTTTCCGTTTCGCCAACGTACTTGCTGACGACGGCTGACAGATCGACTTTGTAGAGGTCAACTCCTTGCTCCCGCGCGAGCAGCTCCGCTGCCATGGTCTTTCCTGTTCCCGAACTACCGGTAAAGAGTGCGATGAGACCTCGACCAAGACTGAGGCGATGCTCAAACCCGAGTCCTGAGTAAACGCGGCTGCGGTGACTGATTCGCGCTCGCAACTCTTTCAGTTGTTGTCGATTTGGATCGGGCAGAATCAGATCGTCAAAGGTCAGATCCGTTCGTGGTTCAATTCGACGTGCAAATGTAATCAAACGACGACTGGACTGGCGGCGACATCCTTCGTAAAAGTAATCAACCGCCACACGCAGGTGTTCCGGATCAAACTGAAACGCCAGCTCCTTCGCAGTATCCAGAGCATCCAGAATCTGTCCCTCAGTTAGCTGGAAACCGTTAGCTAGTTGTTCGGCGAGATGACCGCGGTCGATAGTCGGGTCGATAAACCGGTTGGTTGGAGGTAAGTGGACTTCCCACAGTTTGCGGCGCAGGTCATAACCCGGTCCAGGAAAATCTATCCGCTGGTATAGACGCGCTCGGAACTGACCTGTGGGTTCCCATGCCTTGTTCGAAGCGATGAAATTCAGATTGCAAAACTTAGCTGATCTCGATAACAGGTAATCCCAATGATGAATTTGGTTCTCTTCCAGCAAAACTTCGCAGCGTGACCAGCACAACGCAGCCCGCTTTAGATCAGCTTCCCGATAGGCAAGGTCAACGATTAGTTCGAATGGATGTACGGAGCGCGCCGCAAGCGACGCATCGGCAACGAGCAGTGGAATACCGGTTGACTTACAGATGGCTTGTGCAGCGGCGAGTCTTCCGCTGCCATATGGACCATGCAGGAAGACCGTAGCTCCACGTCGCGTCTCGTCGTTCCGACTGACCCACCAATCAGCAAAACTCTGAAGCCGTGTAAGCCGTTCAGGTACTGTATTCAACTCTTCCCAACCGGCTAATCGGAGAACGGTTGAAACGACCAGCATCAGACGGTTGTCTAACTGAGCCCCCCCTAAAAGATAATTTACTACGTGAAGATCGAGACGAACCGGAGTCATCGACAGCACGTCGTCGTTTCGCGAGTCGCCGCCCATTATCACGACGTGATTCTTAATGAGCGCCGACTCTGACGAGAACAATGAACGAGCGGACCTCAGGTCAGGAACGACGGGCCGAAGTATTTGGAGTATGAGATCAACCGTCGGTGAGTTTCTTGAGACGTCATCTTGCAAGTAGCCATAGAGCCTGCGGTAGCGGCTATCGAGTTCCGGCAGGAGGCAAACAAGGACGACGTCGCGCTCTTCATCGGACAGTTCACAAACGCGGCTGAGCCATTCAAGTCGCATCTGAAACTGGTTCGCTGTTGCCTCGAGCCGTTTTTTGATCTCCTGTTTTTTTGAAGCAGCGCGGTCCCACAACTCGCTCAAGCAGGTTTCAAGTTCAGAAGGTATACAGCCTGGGGGGAGGAAGTCAGACTGCAAATAAGATTCAATTTCGACATCGGTAACATGGACCATCCCCCATAGCTGAGGTGGCTTGGTGCTTCCAATTGTCAGCCGCCAACGAACTGTTTGCGCCCGAACCAGATAGTCGATTCGAGAGAGCTCGTCCCAAAGATGCTCTTCACTGGTTTCATAAGCTGCCTCGGATGGTGAGGAGAACGTTGACGCATTGCTGAACACGCCATCATCGCCACCTTGCTGCTCGATGTTCTTGGGTTCGAAAAGAGCCATCATGTTCCTCGCAATCGAAACTTGATTCGTCCCCCTGCTAGCGACGGAACATTCTCGAGGTCCCTTAGATAGCCCGCCATCTCAATGATTACGTCCAATGGTCCACGCTGGAGCTCAATGACAAGACCGTGGGGGTCTGGAAGAATTCGTCCTTGTCGACGTATGAAGCTCTCAAGAAGGTATTTGACACTCGAGGATGAGAATCGCCTTAACCAACGCGCCCACGCCCTGAGCAACATGCAGTCAACGATTGCGAAAGTAATGTCGAGATCTGGATTCTCGAACTGCGGTGGCCCTAATGCTGCAATAGCTGTTTTGAGCGCGGTCAAACCATTCTCGTGTAGCGATAGCAGCTCATCGTTTTCCAGTACCACCACTTTTTCTTGATTCAAGAACTTGTGAAGCTCGCTGTTAGCTCCAACGACAACTGAGGGAGAAATTCCGGTCGCTTGTTCCCAGGTGTTGAGCAGATTAAGTGCGGTTCCTCCGGTGTTCGCACCTGAGTCAACAACGCGAGCGAGTGGCCACACGGTTGCGGATGCGTCAGCTGCGATTAGGGCCACACGACGCCCAGGGAACGTTTTTTGAAAGAGGTGAACTACGGAAGGTTCGATTAATCGTTGACCCGCGACGACTTCAAGAAAAGAGTTCTGGAACGAGACAATCTCATTTGCGGATGATGCCCAGCATTCCCGAAGATCATTCAGAGACAGCGGCTCTTTTAACCCGGCCATCAGACAGAGTCCCTGGTCGAGCCGGCCGTTAGTCACCGCAGTGCTACCAAGCAGTCGCACTCCAAGTGAAAGCAGCAACATGGGGAACGGTGAAAGTTCGTTCTTTGCCGGGGACAATGAAGCTTCGCACAACGACGGCAAACGAACATCGAGCATCGTTCGCAGAAGCAGCGACAGCCCGGCACAATCGCTCTGGATGCCTGTTGTGAGAGGCGCATCTTCGATCTCGCCTTCAAGTCGTTCTACAACCTTCAACGCCGGCTCACCCAACCTCGCCACGAACGAGCAAGCGCCCTTCATTTGTTCGCGTCGTTCTTCTGGAAGCAACTTCAACGCGCCATCTACATCACGCGCGCGCAGTCGTTCCGTGAAATTCAACGAAGAACCGGACTCACGTTGGGCTGCATGTACCATCAGCAGGTTCAGGATCATTACTCGCGCGGTGGTGTCATCCGTCCACTTCGGTTCGCACGCAGCCAGCCGGGCAAAGATTGGGATTGCTTCCGTCACCGGATCCGAATCGTGCTCAAGTTTGAAGCTCGAGTCGGTTAGCAATTCGGCGACCGTTGAAAGCAGCTCTCGTTGTTTCGGCGTTACACGACTGATGACCCGCGCGAAGGGCACGTCACTAGCCGGCTGATCTTGTGCGAGCAATTCAATCAATGAGGATTTGATCCATTCCGTATCAAGCCAGTCCAACTCAGCTAAACCAGAGCTGAACGATGAGTCTTCGATCGACTGACGCCGCAGATAGCCTCTTGCAAAGAAAAACCGCAGCACTCTGAAAACCGACTCGGCAAGCGAGCGTGGGTCGCTCCAGTCAGGCAAAGGGGGATCGGTGTTTAAGTACAGTTGGAAGAGAGTTTCAGGTGAAGGCGTTCTTTGCGCCCAACCATCTATTTCTTCGACCAGATTAAACGCGTGTGTGAAGAAGGGCTGAAAGGCATCTGAGCTCGCGGACGATTCTCTAAACCAGAGAGCAGCCTTGGTCTGCGGATCCAGTACAGAAATCAACGAGTCAAGCTCGCCTAAGCTCTGAAGCTCAGCAACGATTTGCGGCAGGTGCGAGCGATTCTCAAGTAGCACGCGATTTATGGCGGTTCGAGGATCAAGCCTGGAAAGCTCATTGAATGACCCGTAGAACCACTGGTCGGAAGCCTCTTGCTTGAGCAATGCCAAAACATAATGGGCCACGTAAGAAGCCTGATTGCGAAAGCAAACGACGTTTGCAGGATCCGACTCGGTCGTTACAGCACGAACAACCGCAGTTGCCATCTGCGATCCCCACTCCGCGGCTATCGAGTCGTCAGTGAGATCAGGTGTTAACAGTAATGTGAGCTTCGCGCTTACATGGCGCACGCAGTAGACAGAGTCATCTCCTGCAAACAAATGGTCGAGAGCGTGTTCGTAGGTAGCAATCAAACGCTCCTGCAGAACTTTATCGAGACGTACTGCCGCGCCCGAAGCCATTGGGTTTTCTCCCACGACGCGGTAGTGGCTGTGTAGCTGCGCGATACTCCCATCCATTGTCTCTTCCTTAAACACCACCTCCGAGTCTGGAGAAATCCAACGACGAAGTGCCCGGCACTTTTTCAGGTCTAAGGCACGATGATCGTTAACGCCGTGCGAAGTGAGTCGGCTGCGTGCGGATGGTCAGTCCTTAAGCTGTCGGCGAAGCTTGCAAGGAGTGCGGGATCGGCTGCTACAGCTGCAGCGAAGACTCCCGCATTCAACACAGGAGACGAGATTCTTGCGAGGACAGGTGCGCCTGCTGAGGCGACGGCTCCGGCGGCTCCGGCACTTCCCGCAACACCGCTCAGGAAGGCTCCTGTGATCGCACTGCGAGCTGAAGCAGTTAGTTGACCTGCTGTTTCTCCACCTAACGGGTTGATCTGACCGCGTACGATGAGGTTTCCACATACTTCCACGGAGCAGTCATCACTGATCGTCAAGCAAGGGTGGAAAGTTTCTTTCTCCTGACCTGTGTTGTCTGGTCCTTTGAACCATGCGCCGATAACAACTTGATTGTTTCCGGCCACGGCTGCTGCTGGTCCAGCCATCTCAACTCGCAATTCCTCAACTCGAGCGTTTACGCCTGAGACGACTCTCTCTTCCGAGAGGTGATAGACGTTCCAAGGCGGCAGACCTGCTCCACGAGCGGTTCCCGCTTCGAACTCGATTGCTCCACCTGCCATCGTCAAGTTACCGTACATGCTGGCATCGCCTCGCACTCTCAATTCGCCTTGTGTGTCGATGTCTAAACGTGATTGCAGTGGTGAGTTTGGATTTGCTTCGTCAAGCGTGAATACGGCGAACCGTCGAGTATCGTTAGCAAGCTCGGATCCGACTTGCACCCGCGCGCGACCGGACGGTGCGTTAATCGATTCGCCAACCAGACCAACGTAGGGTCGATCGTCCAGCTTAACAGCGTAAGGCTGCTGTTGAATCGCAGGATCGTTGACGATCGTTCCAAGAAAGACAGGCCAGTATGCGTCGGGGATGTCGGGTGGTGTGCGGCTGGGGCTGAAGTTGCGATCGGCTATGACGACACCTTGCGGTTGCCGGCGGTCGGGAAAGTCTGGATTAGGTTTCTCCAGAATGACACGAGCGGTTTCCTGCGACCGGTAAAAAGCATTGCCGTCTTTTGCGTTGCCATTTCCGCAACCCGCGTAACCTGCAGGTGGCTTGTCGGTATTCAGCAGTCCATAGATTAACCACACGTCCAGCTCAGTGCTTGCTTTGTCAATAAACGCTTTGGCAGAGAGTGGTTGCTTTTGCGGCAACACCAACTCACGTCCATAACCGTCGACCGCTACTCCCGGCTGCACGAAAAAAATCCCATCCTCGACCACCAATTGCAGACCGCTGACGATGCCCCACGTGTGGTGCGAGATGTTGTGACGCCGGCGCATAGCGATGTGGTATGCCTGCTCGTCACTGAAATCCTGTGTGCGCAGGAACTGACGTTCGAAATAATGAACGCGACTAATAGTGTTATCGGTCATGATCGTTGGCCACCCTCCAGGAAGATTTAAGCCGGAACCGGGTCGACGCGGATACTTGCGTTGTCTGCAGCTCCTACGACTCTGGGTTGTGAAGACACACCAATTCCGGTTACTGAAATGTCGACAACTCCAATACGTCCACCAGGGTCAAACGGTGCACCGGGATCGACTACTACTGCCTGACCAGGTCGAACTGTTATCGGAATAATTGGAATGCGGTCCCGAGACGTGTTCCCGTTGAACGTGACACTGCTGTAGAGCTGAACGTTTGTGATGGGGACGTTACCGGTATTTGTGACGGTGAAGGCGTAGTTAAGAGTTTCTGTTGCCGTGATTGAATTGGGAAGCGCGATAGGCGGCCCGGCCGTTTGTTTCAAACGGATCTGGACCTGCAGTTCTCCCGTGTTAACTCCACCGAAGAGTTGACCGGTTTGAGCTTCTCCAACTGCTCTGCCGGTAGTCCATTGCCTGCTCACTTCTTCCGCGAATCTCGGGTCCGTCGGATCTGCCTGTATGGGACCTTCTAATATTCGTCCTCTGACTGTCAGCCCGCCTTCGATGATAACTGTGCAGTCTGCTCGCACAGTGAAGCATGGGCGAAAGACTCCGTTCGCATCGCGTGTGCCAACGGTTAGCTGAAAGAGAGTTGGATCGCCTTTATCTCCTGGATGTCCAATCTCAAAGCGCAGTTGTTGTATAGTTCGCTCTTCTTCCTTCAGCGCGGTGCGATAGATTTGCCACGGTGCGGCTGCAGCTGGAGTGTCCTTGAGGGGTAAAAAATGAATCATTCGCGCCGCACCAGGTGTGGTGCTTATGCCTGAACCGGGTGGTGGTCCGCACAGTGGCTCGGGTGAAACGACTGGTGCGCCGGGTTGCGGGATATTCTCGCGCAGCCGCAAACGAGAACTGGGAAGGTTAGCGTCGAGCGGTGGTCCAACCGTTGAGTTTCCAGTGACAATGGTGTCGCCCTGACGATCCACAGCAAGTCGTTCAACGAACTTTCCCGCCGAATCAGAGATGCTGACAGCAAAGCGACGTGTGTCCGTTTCAAGTTCACCATCTACTTGCAATTTGGCTCGACCTGACGGAGCGATGACTGACTCTCCGGTCAGCGTAGCCAGAGGACGCGAATCGTAATCCGGATCTGCACCCCGGGTTATTGTTCCCAGGTAGATGGGCCACTCTCGCGCGGGGTCGTCGGGCGTAGTTCTGTGCGGAGAAAACGGTATATCGGTCTCAGGAACTTCAACCGGAATGCGTGGATTACTTCCTCTGGCAGGTGATAGTCGCAAACGTGAAAGTTCGCGGCGACGAGTAAACTGCTGTGGACCACATGCGGATCTCCCCGGGTGAGTAACACTGAATTCCGTCAAATCATAGAAGAGCCAGACGTCAAGGCTGTCACTCCTCAGCGCGTCGAAGACATTGTTGGGAAGCTTAATCGGCGTATCGACAATTAGTTCGCGGCCGTAGCCGTCCACCGCCATTCCCGGCTCAACGACGAGACCAGCCGCCTGAGTTGCGATTCGCAGGCCAGTAACGATTCCCCAACCGTGATGTCCAATGTTATGGCGACGACGCGCAGTAATCAGGTAATCCTGTTCCGCTTGAAGATCCGCGGCGCGCAAGACCTGCCGCTCGCGGTAACGCACCCGCGTAACTGAACCAACTGCTTGCGACGTCAGCCCAATTCCCTTTTCGCATCTTCTTTCCACTGGTTGAGCACATCCTCTCCAAGATCGGGAAACAGTTGCTTGAGTTTTTCGACCGGCGTCTCAGCGAGGTCACGGAAGGTATTTATTCCTGCTGCATGCAGTTTCTTGTTGCGCTGGGGACCAATGAAGTCGATCGACGTGAAATCGTCGATAGTCTCGCCACCACCAGAATTCGTAATCTTCGTGGTGCAGCGTGCGCGCGTCAGGCAACTCGGGTCGTATCCTCGAACTTCAACTGCGGCAGTCACCGCGTCAACACTTTCTGCTTTTACCCGAATTAATGCTGTGCCCTGACCGTCTACGATCGTGCCGCCGTTCACCGTCCAGTTGTAGCTCGGCGTTACGGTGGAATCTCCACCGGTGATCCTTGCAGCGAATCTGATAGTTGCGCCACGTCGCGCTTCAGGCGGGCAATCAACAGTGATCTCTGGACACTTCTCGGTAGGGGTTGCGGCGCCGGTGCAGAAGCCAACGACCCGTTGGCCCAATGGCCCGGCATCGTAAACAAGAGCATCTCTAGTCTCGCCACACTCAACGAAGAGATCACAGTTAAGGCGACGCTCGAGCTCAGCGATCGTTCCAGGTAATTGCAACTGCTGCCTCCGGACACGGACGCCCAGGTCAGACAGCTGCGTGCAGACTTCCTCCCAGCGATGCCAGATGAAGCGGCCGACGTTTACATAACCAAGAGGTGCCGGCCAACATTCAGGCTGAATTGGCCGGCGATATGGTGGGTAAGGATCGATGACTACGACGTGGCATTCGTCCCCGTGTCCGTTCCCATTCTTCACCAGCCACACCCGAGCCAGCGGAATACCGGCATCTTCGTCACAACCAAAACAATCGCAGTTGAGATACGCGTTTCGGCAGTTCTGCACGAGCTGAAACAGTAGTTGGATGACGAACCGTTCTTCGCCAAATACTCTTTCCTCGAGCTCGCACCATGCGTCGCGAAGGTTGCATAGGCGATACTGCGGGTGAGCCTCAATCCAGTGTAGTAGCCATCGCCTCACTTCAACCGGATCAAGTCGTCGAGAGAATTGATATCGGAATTCCTTAAGAACATCGAGACACTTCTCGTAACCTTCGAGCCAACGTTCCGCACGAGCACGCAACGGATCACTGCCTATGACTCCAAATTGCGCGGTGAGCTTGTAAGATTCGCGAGTACGGCTGTATTCACACTCACTCAGCTGCTTGCATGTACTTCTACCTAAAGCTGTTGTAGGTTCCGAAGGTTGCTGATCGTAGCGCAGGAATATATCCACGACTCTCAGGTTTCTCTCGATGTGAGTGTCGCCCGTTCTGAGATCAAAAGAACGACCCATCCGAATCTCCTCGCGATCACGCAACTCATCACCAGGCTCGAGGATCTCCGACGGTCTAATCCGTTGTTCGTATCGCCGTAGATCGGCGCAAGGGTCCTTCTCTTCGCGGCAGTAGTCACTCAGATCAACTGTGGCTTCCTCGCAGATGATGATGTCGTCGCCGCAACAATCAACGGCATACCCTGGTGTGACAATCACTCCTTTTGTGTGTTGCGGATCGCATCGCACATCCAATCCACACACGACACCCCAACCGTGTCGATAGCGACTCAGTCCGAACCGGTCGCGGGCCCATTTCAGCAATGCCGTCAGATCGCCATCGGTCAGAAGCTGTCCACAAAAGAAGCGCGGCTGAACGATGCAATCAAGATGGCAACAGGTACCCTCGCATGGTGCGCAGCCACATGCGCACTTTTTTTCTGTGGCCTCTCGAGGGGGCACAATCAAGGTCTGCGATGTTGATGCCATCTTCGTTCCTCCTCTTCTTCTCCCTCTTCAAACACGACGCGAAACCAGCTCTCGAAGATGCCGCCAGGCACGCCATCGC
Organism: Acidobacteriota bacterium; assembly: GCA_046726175.1. Taxonomy (GTDB): domain Bacteria; phylum Acidobacteriota; class Blastocatellia; order Pyrinomonadales; family Pyrinomonadaceae; genus PSRF01. The sequence continues at coordinate 21,603 of JBKPAC010000043.1, read as the reverse complement.
CGGTTGGCAGCAACCCGCGAAGGAAGTCGCCGTCGACAGGGTTACCGTGACAGTCGAGGACGAAATCACACTTGAGCGAGACATACACCACGTTGCCTGCAATGTTTCCGCGTCCGCGCGAACTGATGTAGTTGGGATCGATGGTGAAGACTGCGCGGCAGTCCTCGACGAGCGACGGTGGTTCGTCGCCGGGGAATGGCAGAAACTCTACAGCTCGCTGTGCTCCGCCGTATTGGACCACAAATGTAAACTCGTTCACGCCGGTGGCCTCGGCGTTTGCAGCCATGATTCTTCTGTCGAAACCGATCTCCAGCCGCCCACCCATGTCATCGTTGAGCTGTGAAAGAGTTACTTCGCCACCGTGTGGCCAGTTAATATCGACGATGTGAGTTAAGAACTCCGGAGGCGGTGGCAGTTGTCTTCGCCCGCGCTTTCCAATCTTGAGACCTCGTTCCGGATGATCCGGTTCGTAAGTCAGAAGTGCCAGCGGGACGAGTTCGCCACAGGGACAGTTTGGTTTGAGACAACTACCGCTCGGTCCAGGAAGTTCATCACCACAATCATCGCGGCAAGGCACGCCAGGATGACCTCGCGGGTCGCGCCAGCAATCGCCTTCGACGTCCTCAAAGCGAACTATGATCAACTCGGCTTTCTCGCGCACACGGTTGGCTTCAGTTCGAGTCCGATCGCACCCACTCTCATTAAACAGAGCTGGAACACGTTCGATCTCTTCTTCAACGTAGTGCAGAGCGAGCAACAGTCGCTCGTAATGAAACTCGCCGAAATTGTTAGTTTGCTGCTCCTGGTTGGCGTAGCTACCACGTTGCTCGACTTCCTGCGAAGTACTTTGCTCATCTCCTGCGTCTTGCTCAAATTCCTCGAATGGGATTTCGAACGAAGTCTCACACTCGACGATCAACTCTCGACCGCAGCAATCAATTGCGATGCCCGGGTGAACGATCACCCAACGCGAAGCACAATCGGGGTTGGGGTGGTGAGTCACCTTCAGCCCGCAGACGATTCCCCATCCGTGTAGCAATCGATTGTGAAGCCGGTGGCGACTGAGGAAGTAAGTCTGTTCGTCCTGAAAATCGCGTGCGGCCATGTACTTGCCGGTGAAATAGCGATTGCGCTCGACGGCGATATAGCCGCATTCATCCTGATCACCGCAATGGCAACCATGTTTATGGGGTTTTGTCCGCATCGTGCGTCTCCTTCACCTCAGTTCAAGGTCGTGTCGATTCCGGCTCGTGTCTTCGAACCCACTTGCATGGTCGAGTGCTCACCGCTTTGACTGACAAGGACAGTGTCGAAACCCAGTACTTGCCGAGGGAGTCTGCTGGGTGGAACGGTCGCGTCGTGTGGGCAGGCGAGACGTGCAACCGGCAACCCTCCGACAATGGTGTCGACACCTACAGTTGATTGCAGTCCCACTCGAAATCGTGGCTCGACAAGGCAGAGGTCGTAGCTTGTGTGAGCTGGTTTTTCCTGTTGCAGGGCGCGACGTACCATGTCTTCATCCGACGCAGAACGAATCCAGGAAGAAGGTACGAAGACTCGAAACCGGTGAGCGAACTCTTGAAAGATCTCGTGCTCAGGATCTCCTGTTGAGACCAACCTGGCTTCGCCTTCACTCGCGAATTCTCCAAAGTGAAATCGTCCAATCGCACTGGCGCTCCACAGTGGAGCACCGCGCGACAACACAGCACCATCACCGGAGGACAGCATCAGTCGCTGCCGCTCGCTGAAACCTTCGACGATTTGTGGGAAGCCTTGATCCTCGAGATCGAGCGACGTGATGTTTTCAAGATACACCTTCAGGTATTCGCGTAAACCATCACGTGTTCCACGCCGCGCAGCATTTTCAAGATCGATCTCCGTCAAACATTGATCTTGTTCGCCAGTGACTTTCCAGCGACCAAAGTAGATCTTGCTGACGACTTCAAGCAGGCGTCGCTTCTGTTCGTCATTCCACGTACCTTCAAGTGGTAATGCAAACCAACTGGCAAGCCATTCAAGAGCCTTGCCGCCGGGAATCGCTTTCGGATCGAAGAGTCTTGGGACGTCCTCGATGGAGGTTCCGAGCTCATCCCATTCCGTTTGAAAGATCGATAGGAATCGTTCAAGAAACCATCGACTCTCGTCGTCAAACGAATAGACCGCTGGTAGATATTCGAGATATGACTGGCGTGGATAGTGAACGCGAATTGAACGTACTGCGGGAGTACCGTACCCGTCACCGCGGAAAATTAGCCTCAGCCACAGAAACTGTCCTTCCCGACTCTGCACAAGGAATTCGTGCGCATCTTTGCGTTCGGCCGTGACAGCTAAGGTTTGTGTTTGCAGTGGTCGCTCTATTTGGCCGGCTACAGTGTAGGCAGTGGTCCATAGTTTCTCCGGCAACTGTCTGATTTCATCCGACGAGCGACTCTCGGCGTCGGTGTAGGTTTGAACTTCTAAACTCGTCCCGGACGGTAGTTCATAGAGGTCGAGAATGATGCGGTGCCACTGGCATCGATAAATCTGACTGTCCAGTGCGCTGCTGATCCACCGACCTTCCCCCTGGTAAAGCTTGGGACCGGTATGTTGCCTTACCCTTGGCCGGAAAGCTTCTCCCTCGCGATCAAAGAGCCGTTGCGAGGCTTTGAGTGAATGACAACAGACATCAGGTGTCTTCTCACACCGCCCACACTCGCATTCACTCGAGCTATGCTCGCAAGGTTGTTGAAATTCCAAACGTCGTAGAGCGTCAGCGCACGCCGCGCATATTTGCGCCAGGCTTTCCGGCAGTGCGAAGTACCAGGTTTCAGCAATATCGTGTCTTTGCAACCTGGCCGCAGGTGGCTCAAAGCGATCACGTATGTCGCCCGCGTCTGTGAACTCGTCAATGTAAGCCCCATCTTCGTCGTATGCCTCAATCTTCGAGTCTTGTGCGTTGAGCAGGTAGATCGTTCCACGTTGATCGATGGCGATTCGCGTCCAACGATTGTTGCCTTCAGGCCCTTGAATGATCTGCTGCAACGTGTCTGAGCCGAAGCGATGAACGTAGACTCGGCTGTAACGGCGATCGAGGATGTACGCGCGGCAAGTGCCTACCGCGACATCAACAGGCTCCCACGCATCCGGATCCGCAGCAGTGGTTTTGCGCCCTTCGGCGTCGCGAGGCTTCCAGACATGACGAATTGACAGGGTGTCGAGCGAAAACACCTGAACTCGTCGATTGCCGCGGTCCACGAGGTAGAGATTGTCGTTGCCGACGGCGATATTTGCCGGTAGTGGATTCTCAGGATCGCGAAATTGCTCATAGAGTTGTCCGACCTCACTGCCGAACTCCTCGAGCACACCCGGAAGCGAGTGAAACTCACAGGTTTGCGGATCGAGACGTCTAACGCCGGGACGGTGCTGACCAAGAAGGTAGAGCTGACCTTCGCTCCAGGCCATTCCTAACGGCATGACAATTCCACCGAGGCTGCCGTCCTCACTCATCAAAGCCAACGGACCATCGGGCAGAGCTGTGAGACGTAGCCCATCACGGTCGCTGACGCTCACGTGCGTGACGCTGCCTGTGCGCCATTCTTTTGGTCCACCGAGCCGGAAAAATGTTGGTCCTTGAGGTCGCATTCGAGTCAGCTACAATTTCTCATCGATCTACAGACGGCACGACGACGATTTCATGATTCGCCGCTCCAAACAGGAGTCCGTCCAGTTCGAGTGTTACGGGATCGTTCAGTTCATGTGGTTGGCCGTCGACTCGGATTGCGAGCGATGTGACGGCGACAACGTCGGGTACCTGCAAGATCACACTGAATAGATTTGTCGGAAACAGTTCGCGCCCGAAATCCCAGCCGCGGCGCTGAGCACCTGACGAAGTTGGTGTGCGTCCCCCGGCGCAATCACCTTTCGTCTTGTCTTTGCCGCGGCCAAGAGGGTCAAGGTAGGCATTGATCGCCTGCGCAACATTCAGCGCAACAGTGTCGAATGCAGCATACGGGTTAGCTTCGACGCGGGTCTCCACGCGGATCTCTCGATACTCCGGGCCTTTCACAAAAAGCTCCGTAGTCAATGGCCGCCGCGCATCGAGAAACTGACATACGCGGCTGATCAAGTCAGCAGAGGGTTTCGGTGACGGATCCTCCATTTCAGCTTCCGGCACGACGACGACAGTAACGGCGCCCGGCACTTCAACGAGTGGATGGTCCGGATGTCGTAACGGAATCGCGATCGCTTTGCAGACTTCGCCCGCCTCTGCCGCGAGCGCCGCAAAATCTTCCGCCGTGATCGCGCGGTCACGGCTGCGGAGCAGGCGTGGAGCCCGCTCTGTTAGTGTCTCGACGCTCTGTTCATCTCGACCACCTGTTGCAGGTCTCTCACTCGTGACCTTTGTTTCGACGCCTGTCACAGGTGTGGTCAAGGTCCATTCAGTCGTTGCGGGCAGGTTTCCTGCACCACCGCCGCCATAACGATATTGACGTGCGATGATCTCGACACCGGCCGGTGGTACTAGACCCCGGCGTCCGTCCCCAAATCGGATTTCACCTTTAGTTTCATTCAGCACAAAGTGATTGCTGTCGGGACCTGATGACAGAAAGTCGTCGACGCACTGCCACTGCTCTTCGTGCTCTTGTTGTCCGATGCGCTCAACTGTGGTCAGCTCGAGAGAGTCGCGGCGCACGGGTTGTTTGCTGAGTGTGAAGGTTTGAGTCGGTAAGCCTTCGCTGACGCCCAAGAACTCGTCTCGAATGGTGGCTAGGTTTTCTGCTTCGACAACATTTGCGCGGATGAAGTCAATGAGCGGCGCTCGTCCAACGGGATATGTTCCGCCAGCCAGCCGAACACGCAGCCAGAAACGCTCCTCATCAGTAACTTTCTCTTCCTTTGTCGCAGCCGGATCCTTTGGACCTTGCACAAGGATGTAGCCCTCGCGCGTGAATGCGACACTGTCATCCTTGAACATATTCAACTGCCTCCAACGAGTCTTGTCGGACGCTGGACGGTATTCCCAAACGAGCGTTACGGGTGGGCTGGGCGCTACTTGCAACTCATTGCAGCTTACTGGAGCTCCTGCTTGTGCCTCTGCCGGCAGAAAGACACGGAACCGCATTTGTTGAGGAAATAGTGTCGACGTTTGTGCAGGTGTGGAGGGTTGCTGCGGCTGAGGGGGCGGCGTGAAACCAAGATAAAGGGCGCTGCCGGTTTGCGGTATCCAACCGAAAGGCGGAAAAGGTGAGCTTTGTGTGTTGTTGAGTTGAGTTACGACTGTAACCGCCGAACCGTCGAAAACCTGTACATCAGTGAGTTTCAGATGAATCAGGTCCAAGGCTTCAAGCGTTTCAAAAATCAGCGGCGTACCTTCAGCAGGTTGACCCTGAACTTGAGCACGTGGAGGAACCGACTGCACTACCGGAGCATTCTCTTTTGCGGAGAAGTTCAAATGGACCATAGCCGGCTGCGCAGGCTGTAGCTCCATCCCGAGCATTTGAAGAAACTTAATGTAGTTTCGCTCGGGAACACGGTTCATCTGATAGAGCATCATCTCTGTCAGCCAGGCAAACAGTTGAACGAGTGTGATTCCCGGGTCGCTCTCATTAAAGTCGGTCCACTCAGGCGTATAACGCGGAATGCGCAGCTCCGCCTCGCGAAGAAGATCTTCGAACTTCCGTGTGTCGAGTTGTGGCGCTTCGAGCGGCACCGTTTTGAACTCCTTCAGCCTGCGCCTTCGTTAATAAAGAAGGGATAAACAAGATTGAAGAATGCGTTATTGGATCTGATTCGGTAGTCGATGCGAATCAGCAGATAGTTGCGTTCTTCTGGTGGAGTTTCGACTCGCACATCGACAACGTCGATACGCGGCTCGTATCGTGTGAGAGACTCACGCACTCGTTCCTGGATCATTCCACGAAGTGCTGCAGTGTTTGGCTCGAACACCAAGTCGTGAATTCCGCATCCGAAGTTGGGACGCATTTGTCTCTCGCCTTGAGCTGTCGACAAGATGATCCAGATGCTTTGCCGGATCTTGTTCTCGCCACTCAGGAAGCTGAGCCGCCCGTTAAGTCCGGGCTTGACGGGAAAGTTCCAGCCTCTTCCGAGAAAATCCTGTTCCATTCTGCTGACTCCGAGCTGACTACGCTCAGCCGATGAGCACCGTACTGACGGCTACTACCGTGCCCACCGGTAGGTCGACTGGATCGTTGCAGGTTAACGCCGTATCTCCTGAGCGAGCGGCAGGCTTGTTGTTCATGAAAACTGTGGCGCTGCCCATGATGATTCGCCCCTGGTTTTTTGGCGGGTTGACGAACGTGCCACCTTGAGGGATGTGGGGTGGTGTATTTGTCGCTGTGCTGTTCAACGTGGCTGCCTGCTTGTTCTCGATGTTGACATTGGTACTCAAGGCGCCGTCGATGGTGCCTACAAAAGGATGAGGAACGGGTACTGGTGACGAAGGACCAGGCGGCTGGATCAAGTGAATGTCTGTCGCGGTGATCTTATCGCCTTGTTTCGCTGCGGGTTGGCCCATGTGGTCGACTTCCTCTTAGTTAATGCTTACGGTGGCGCCCTTAATCGTCATCGTGCCTGTTGCTTGCAGCGTCATGTTTCCGCTTGCTTTAACCTCAACCGTTAACGCGTCTACTTTCACGGTGCCCGCTGGCGCTGAAATCTCGATGTCACCTGTGTCGCACGTGACCTGAATTTTTTGAGAGCTGATGTCGAAAACTATCTTGCGTTTGCTGTCGCTTCCAATAATCTCGATCTTCTCCTGCCCTTTCGTATCGTCGAGTTTGACGATGTGTCCGTTCCGTGACTTGATGAAGCGCCAGTTGTTTTGTGTAGCTTGTCCATCGTCCTCCGGCGGAGTGTCCTGGGTGCTCCAGAGCGACCCGAGAATGTAGGGACGACGCACATCACCCAATTCAAAGCCAACGAGCACTTCGTCTTCCTTTTCAGGTCTGAAGAAGACACCGCGATCTTTCCCCGCCATTAACGTAACGAGTCTTGCCCAGTCACTGATCTGTTCTCCGAGATATGGAAATTTGACCCGGACACGTCCCAGTCTTTCTGGATCGTCCAGATCGTCGACAATTCCAATCACGATGCCATTGACTTGCTGTCCCGACATCAATTCCTCCTTGAACGATTACAGTTCCTCGCGACGACACTCGAAACGTGTGGTGTAGCCGCCGTCGGCGATCGAATGCGTTGTTGAAGTGATGAAGTAACGGCCGCTAAAACGGTCACCCATCCCTGACAGCTCCAGCACTCCGCCGGCGCGCAGATCGGGTAATCCGACTGTTGAACCACTACCTTTCACCATGTCCTTGGCGTTGCTCTCGAGTGCGGCGATCGCCATCTTTTTTGCTTCGTCGTCGCTGTAGATGGGACGGTCGGCAATGATCTCCTTGCGCTGACTAAACGCCTGCTCGACAGCTGATTGTCTGCCGCGGTTGCCGACGCCTTTCGTCTTGATATCAGCCCGGGTAGCTGTCTGCTCGATCTTCCGTTTGTTTCGGTTGTCCCACCCTTTTACGGTTACCTCGCCAACCTGCCGCGCCGTCGTCAGTTCAGGCTGGAACTCGATGAGCGACTGACCGAACTTCATTTTGTACGTGACGCGTCTGATCTGTTCGGATGGACCAAAGTAGAGTTGACTCTGCCCCGATTGACCATTCGTCCCGGTCTCTTCGACGAACAGGTCGTAGCCGATACGACGCGCGCGCTCCATCAGGAAGATGATGTCGTACTGGTTGTCCTGCAGAATGTACTCGTGAGGTTGCTCGGCGGCAGACGCGGTTGGATCGGTTCGCACCTTAACGGTGAGCCGTCCGCCAATCTGTTGTGCGATTTTGCTATCGGTCTGTTTTATGTAGGCGCACGACACCTGCTTGGTACGTAGCTTATGAATCAAGTTCAATCCGGATAACACGAGTGTGGGTTGTCCGCCGGAAGGAAAGTTCGGCCGGAGCGAAGTGATCTGTCCTTTGATCATCAGACTTAACGGATCCTTACCGAAGTAACCCATCCACAGCTCCAGCTCTTTGCCTGGGTCAAAGAGATCGACGTCGAGGTATTTGAATTCGCGTTTATCTGCGTCCCAGTTATTGATAGTGATGTCAAAGCTGTCGACTTCCTTGATGTTGTCTTTGTAAGTGACCTGAAGAATGTCACGCACAACATCCTTGCCAAGCGGCCGGCCACGCAGCTTGACTTCGAAAGTGGGAACGTAAAAGTCCTGTCCCTTAAAAATTTCGATCGCTGGAGCGGGTGTGCTCATGTTTCAGTAACTCTCAGTTGCGAACTACCTTCACTCCAAACACATCTGTTGGTGGAATCTCGAGCACCGTACCGGGAGTGAGCCGACGCGGATTGATTGTCTCGTTCGGGTTAGCATCAGCGATGCGACGCCAGTTCTCCGGATCGTTGTATTCTTCGCCGGCGATTTTCGAGAGAGTTTCTCCACGCTTCACCACTCGACGCTTGGTGTGATCGGCGGATTGGGGATTCAATTCGGCGATTTGCTCTTCGAGCGTCTTGTATTCGCGAAACGTGACTGAGAGAGTTGCTCTCAGTGGTAAGCCGAGCGGATTGAACAACGTAAACTTCTGCTGCACGCTTTCGACGATCGCTTTGAACGAAAGGCCCAGGCCCCACGTGAACCGAATGCGCGGCGGCGCGTGTGTTCGAGGCTGCATCTTCACGAGTTGGTAGATCGCCTTAGTCTGATTTCGCACATCGACGGCGGCCTCTCCCATACCGAGATCGGTCGTGTCGTAGAAGAGATCCAACGTCAAACGTTCGTTCTGCCCGCGGATGAACTGCAGGATGGGAGAGTCAAGACCGGGAATACCAATCTCGGCGATCTGCGCTCCTTTATTCAGAGTGTATTCCGTCGGATTGAATTGCACCGGAATCAACGGTACGAGACCGCGACGCGGATCGAGCGCGTCAGGATCCAACACTTCGATGATTGCTTTGACTAAAGGCATATCTTGTCTCCCTGATCGCCGGTGACTCACTCGCCAACGCGTGCCGGCGGAGCGTTGCTGCGATTGAGACTCGTCGCGTCTTTGCTCTTTTCCTCGTCACGCTTCATTGAGTCCAAACGTTTAAGAATTACCTGCACCAACTTCTCCACCTGTCGTTCGTTCAACGGCAATTCGCCGTCAACGACAGTCATATCAGTGTTCATTTCGCCGACGTTGATTGACATTGCTTTACTTGATCCGCTCGAGTCCCGCGTGACAGAGCTCCAATACTTCAGTCGCAACGGTATTCTGCGTCGCGTTGAGCTCCGGACCATGCCACTTGCAGGGAAACGCTTCTCGGAATTGCCACTCGATCACGGCCGTGCTACCTGAAGGGTCGCGCACGATTACCGAGCCGTTGCGGCGCTTTACCAGACCGCGCGTCAGATCCCAGTACCAGTTCCACATCACTCGATCGACGATTCCTCTTTTTAGTGTCAGATTCGATTGCTTCGTGCGCGTCGGGAATTTGCGCACATGAGTATTGAGACCGCCTTCGTTGTAATCCTGGACCTCGGTCTCCAGTTGTAAGCCCGTGCACTCGCTAAAGCCGGCGACTGACAGATCGTCCAGACGGATCTCAAACCGGAAGGCGAGGAACGGATCTTTACGATCACCTGTAGCCACTATTCACTCCGTTCATTTTCCAGAATCTCGGTACCACCTTCTGTCTTGCCGATACGCACGACCACGAATTCTGCGGGCCAGGGTGGCAGCACACCGATCTCACAGATAAGACGGCCAGCTTCGGTTTGATCCGCAGGATTTGTGGTTTCGTCGCAACGAACGAAGTACGCTTCCTCAGCAGTGGCTCCGTCGAGCATGCCGCGTCGCCAGAGACCGTCGAGAAAAGATCGGGCAACACGATCGACCTCGCGCCATAAATCCGGGTTGTTCGGCTCAAAGACGGTCCACTGCGTCTGTTCGTCGATCGCTTCTTCAATCATGAGCAAAAGACGACGAACATTGATGTAGCGCCACTCAGGCTTGTCCGACGGTGCAATTGTTCGAGCTCCGGAAACGCGCACGCCGCGGCCTTGTTGCGCTCGAATGACGTTGATGCCGTGATTGTTGAGATCACCATGAGCGAGATCATCCACAGCAACACGTACATCCTTCACAGCTTCGAGCTCTTCGTTGGCTGGAGGCTTGTGCACGCCTACGCGAAGATCACCCCGAGCGTAGATGCCTGCTACGTGGCCGGAAGGTGGAACGGTTCGCAAGAGTCCCGTGAGCTGCAACGGATCGGGGACGAGCACCCACGGAAAGTAGAGTGCTCCGTAGGTTGAGTCGATTAGTCCTGGTGTTCCCGACGTCGGACGTCGCCAGCCGATCACCTGTTCCGAATTCAAGTGATCGCGAAGCGAATCGAGAATGGCTACGCGATCCTTCAGACGTTCGCAGTGACCAATCAGCGTCGCTTGCAGAAAAGCGATCTCTGAATCACTAAAGTTGCGTGGGAATTCGAGTGGCCCGCTGGAAGGAGGAGGCGGCTGAGGCTCCTGGTTCAAAATCCGGCAATCGGGCGGCCGCACTTTCGTTTTTGGAGTAATGCGGTCCTTCGGCATGATGTCCGGCATAGCGACCATGCTGATCTCATCGATCTCCTCCAAAGCCGAAAGGCCTAACCGCAAATCCGGTGCGGCACCTTCGCCAGTTAAATGACCAACGGACAGCGAGCCCAAGCCGTCCTTGCCGCCTGTGAGTCGACCAACGCCACCGCGCAACTCCGGCGAACGAGGATCGGGAGTGTTATTGGGAAAGCGACCTCCCGAGAGATTCGTCACTGAAATCAATCGCGAGCCTGAGCGTTTGTCGTTTATGACTTTTTCTACGTAGCGCGGATCGTTCGGATCCATGGAAAGGTCGCGCCACATCTCCTGCGCGTTATCGAGCCGAATAACCAGGCTGAACCGAGTTTGTGCAGTGAGGGTGAGCGAAAAGGTGAGCTGTTCTCCGCGCGAACCTGGGTTTGGATAGACCTGGCTTTCCCCGCGGCTATTGACCACTCTGCTGATTGCAGCGAGCTGAAGTGCAGCTGCACCGGTTGGATCCAGCAGATCAGCGGTGGCCACGCCCGTCTTGGTCAGGTCCGCAACGCGCACGACCCAGCAAGTTCTACCACCGTTTGCGAAGAAACCTTCGACCGCATATGCGAGATAGCCTTGAGGAGTGTGGGGACCGAAGATGCTGCTGAACTGCCGCATGCTTTCGATCTTGACCGGCACTTGAACCGGACCACTCGAAGCGATGCCGACAAAGCCGGCGATATCGGTGCGCAGGGGAATGATCGCCGGCTCCCGCGTGTCCAGCCATTCGAAATAAACGCCTGGGGTTGAGTAGGCAAGCATAGTTAGCAACCACTTTCACGCCGAAGACTTACTCGAGCGCGATGCCTTCACAGACAATTTCCAACGTCTCGATTGCTACCTCGTTGGTCTTCGCATTGAAGGTTGGTCCTTCCCACTTGCGTGGCCAAGCTTCGCGAAAAGTCCAGCGCAATGCTTCCTGACGTGCTTCGTTGAGAAGCACGATGGATCCAGATTGTCGCTCGGTCTTTCCGTCGAGGACTTTCTTGCGCCACTCCCACAGCTCTTTGCTGGCAGTAAAGCCACGCTTGAGTGTGATGTTGCCGAACTTCTTCAACCCGGGCAGCTTAGTGACGGTGATGTCGAGATTGCCGGTGCGGTATTCAATCGCATCGGTCTCGGTGTTTACCCCGCTACACTCGGAGAAACCTGCAACCGTAACGTTGTCGATCTCCACGAGAAAGTTAAATGCCGCATATGGGTCATTGCGGCTTCCGGTTTGAGCCATCTTTCACCTCCACATCACTGTTGAGCCTCAATCGTCTTTTGGCTGATACGGAAGATTACGAACTCGGCGGGTTTCACGGGCGCGATACCGATGTAGCAAATCAGCCGGCCGTTATCGATGTCGTCCTGCGTCATCGTTGTCCGATCGCACTTAACAAAGAACGCCTCTTCCTGTGTGACTCCCATCAACGCCCCGCTGCGCCAGACACTGATCAGGAAGTTGGTAATGCTGCGTCTGACTCTTGCCCAAAGCGGCTCGTCGTTCGGCTCGAAGACCACCCACTGTGTGCCTTCGTCGATCGACTCTTCAACGAACAGGAAGAGCCGGCGTACGTTGATGTATTTCCATTCGCCAAGGCTCGACATGGTCCGAGCTCCCCAAAGACGAATGCCGCGGCCGTCAGTACGAAAATCTCGCACGCAGTTGACGCCTCTTGGATTGAGGATGTCCTGGTTGCCTTTCGGAACTGGAAATTCCAGATCAACGGCTCCGCGGATAACTTCGTTGGCGGGAGCTTTGTGTACGCCACGCTCGATGTCCGTGCGGGCAAAGATTCCGGCGACATGACCGGTAGGTGGGATCAGTCGTGTATCGTTGATGGACGGGTCGAAGATTTCGATCCACGGATAGTAAAAAGCTCCATAGGAACTATCACGCGGCGGGTTAACCGGTGCCGGGTCACTTTGTCCTTGGATTACTGAGACTACAGCGAACCGATCCTTCAGAGTTTCACATTGATTAAGGACGGCGGTTGTGACTTGATCCAGTCCTCCGCGTACCTCGTCAGGGACGAGCAGAATCGACACTTCGTCAATGGTTGCGATCGCTGCAAGCCCTCTACCGCGTCCGAGTAGGTCGTCCGGTAAGCCACCAATTGCGTCGAGGTCACCCTGAAAATCTGCAACCCCGATCGGCGAACCGTCAGCTCCTCCATTTCCAAGCTGCGTGAACGGCTGAGCACCGGGCTGAGCAGGGACACCGTTCCACGCAGCGCGCACTAATTTGGAATTGGAATTGATGACGGTCGCCGCGTTGTTGCTTGCTCCGTCTTCAATCGTCAGGTTGTCGTAGACCTCCAGCACATCGGGCTCGCGACGATTCGGGTTGGTGAGATCGGCAGGAGCAGACGATGTCGGATCCACGATGTTGGGGAAATTCGGTGGCTGCACTCGATAGTAAAGAATGCTCACGCGAAAATTGTCAGCACGCTGATTGCCTGCGGCGCTGACCTTCACCATGACGTTGTTACCCCAAATGCCTCGGCCTGAGGCCGTCAATGTCAGGGTGGCAATAGCGCCTGCTGTTGCCACTGCATCGTCCGCGATGACACGTCCAATAAAGACGCGTTGCCCACCATTGTCGAAGAAACCCTGGACGGCGTAGGCCAGGTAGGAACGATCGGGAATGTAGCTCCCGTACCAGCGTTGGAACTGGAGCCAGCTCGTGATCAGCTTCGGGTATTCGGGCCCGCGCTCAGTCGCGCCGAGCATCGCAGCCGTGCTGGTGCTCACGCCCTCAATCGGGACCGGACCTGTACTGATCTCTTCAACGTACACACCAGGCGAAAGATACTCAGGCATGTTGCATCTCCTTACTCAAGTTATGGGAACCGGAAGGTCGGCACGATCACGGTTGCCCGTGGCTGAACCGGCAGGTTGTTTTGCGTCAGTGAACTTCCGTCAGGCAGTCGCGCTATCACGTCGACATTGATCTGCACCTGATCGGGTGGAAAGTAATAAAACCAACTGCCATCGATTGCTGCCGGCACCTGTTCGGGTCGGCCCTGGACTTCTAACGTTGCTCCGGGAATAGGCAGACCGCGCGAGTTGAGAATCCAACCTCGAAACGCCGTCTCACTGAATGCCCGCTCGGTGCCTTTCGACACGTCTACATTTGGCACGTTGATGGCTGGGCCAGTCGCAGGCGTGATATCCACCGTCACGCTTACTGTTTGGTTTGGCCCAAAGAAAGCATCGGGAAAGACGAGCACCCATTGTCCCGTCTCATCAGTAACGTAGGGATTATTCGCTCCCACAACATTAACGGTCGCACCAGCGAGTCCCCGACCATCGGTGCTGTGAAGACTGCCGCGTAACAGAGCAAACCCTCGTCCGCCGGACGGCTTCACGGCGAGAGGAAATGGATAAGAGTAGGAAGGCAGCAGATCCGATTGGAAGGCGCGATTGAAAGTAGGCAATGCTACATTCGTAAAGTTACTGATTTGATAGAAGTTGCTCTTGATTTGAATGTCATAGTTCCCGTCGACCAGGGCCTTCTTGAGTTGCGTACCGTCAGCTTTCTTTACCGAGTTGTGAAACACGTGGTAGCCACCAGCATTACGTGCAATTACCAGTTCCAGCGGCGGCCTCATTTCCCTGCGGTTCGCGCCCATGATCTGAGCAGTGACAAGAAACTTTAGCGGTTCAAACGGACGTGGATGTGGTCCACGGACGCCGCGTTCACGTGCAAAGCTGTCCTCGAGATCGAAGATTAGCGTTGCTGTATGGCGCCTGATTTCGTAGAAGTGAATCATCTCGTTATCCAGTGGCTACGGCCCGCGGGTCACCGCTAAAGCCCGCTGTTCGTTCCAGGACCAGACCACTCTCTGGCCGGCGCGTAGAATCGATCCTCGTCACTCTGATCAAGTAACAAACCGAAAGCCGATACGGCTCACGAAGTGACTCCCAAATGCGCGTCAACTCCTCGAGCGTTGTGCGGCAGAAGATCACCCGGAGTTCTTCGAAGATGCCACCTTGCACATCCTGCAGATATAGGGTTGCGTTGTCGTAAAGCACTTGCATCGTTTTGCCGAGCAGCAGATGGTCCGATTCTCCTGATTGCGCGAATGGTGTAACCAGAAAGAAGAGGTTCAGGGCCATCGGTGGAAACTGGAGCACCTGTCGCGGGTTAGCTCCAGGAGGTGGTACGGGCTGCAGGCGTGCTTTGATTGGTGGCTGATTCTTGACGTGCTCGTTCTCAGTAATTTGATAGAGCCAAAGTGACAAGCGATTCCCTGAGTCGCGAGCCGTCTCAGTTGGATTACTAAAAACGATTGCATTTTCGCTACCAACCAACGGTCGAATGACATTGTCAGCATTGAATGCATCCCAAAGAATTTGTCGCAACGCTTTGCTTACAGCGTCGAGAATCAGGTAATCACTCATCTGATTTACGCTTCGACTTTTTTGAGGATGTCGTCTAACCGACTCTTGGTCAGCGTGCCGAATGCCTTTTGCTTTTTCGCAACATCATCTTTGGCTGATTCAAGTGCCTGTTTCGTCGCCTGCGCGTCGTCTTGCGCCACATCGAGCTTGTTACGGAGTTCGTTAAGTTTTTTCTCGAAGTCCTCTTGCGATGGAACTTTATCGATCTTCTGAAGCAGAGCGTCTTGCTCTTGAAGATAGACGTACATGACAGCAGGCTTGGATTCGTCCTCTGCTTTTTCGACTTTCGTTTTTAGGTCTTTGACTTTTTGAATTGCGTCACCAAGGTCGGCAGGTAGGTTCTTGTAGCTGTTGTAAGCTTGTTGGGCTTTGTCGAGATCTTGCTGTGCCTTGGTCGCTTCCTGTTCTTTGGCTGGCAATGCGGTTTCTGCTTTGTCTAAATCCGTCTTCGCTGTTTGGATAGCTGTGTCAACAGCCTTAATCTTTTCATCGACGGTTTTCTTCTCATCGCCCAGCACCTCTTCGACCATCTTGGTCTTTGCGTCGTTGTAGGCGTTTAGGTTTTTGAGGTCCTCATCTATTCCTGGTTTCGCTTTTTTGAAAGCCTCAGACACTCCGTCGATCTCGGCGACGACTTTAGTCAACGTATCGACATCAGACTTGTTCTCGTCTCTCGTCTTTGTGATTTGTTTTAGATCCGCCTCGTTCTGGTCGAGCTTTTGCTTCGCCTCTTTGAGTTTCTGAGCTGGCGTCGACTCCTCAGCGGCAGGTGCTGCAGGCGTAGTCGAAGAGGGAGTTGTAGACGAATTATCGCGCACGGTATCAGGCATGGTTACCTCCAATGGAGCCAGTTGATTGTTGTCTGGTCTTGGGTTTTCGCCATTTCCGTTGGGTTGTTGATCTGGCGCCAGCGCAGTGCGTTGATAGCGAGCAAACGCCGCAGTTACATTTGTGAGCTCGAACGTTGACTCTCTCGACAGCATGTTGCTTTCCGCCAGTAGGCTCGCTAGACCCGAGGATGCGAGCGCGGAATGGATCGAGGACATTTGCCGGAAGGCAAGGTTCATTCCGTCGCGTGAGCTAAGATTTTTCGTCAGTTGTTAAGAGAAGATCGGACGTTATTGTCCTGCTCGACGTGTTAGACCAAGAGGAGAAGCGCTTCGTAAGCGAGTTTTTATCGATCGAAATTGTACCAGGACAATTTTGTCCGACTCGTGCCAGGACTTGTCCCGTTTACAAACGACTAGTTGATTCGTTGGAACAAATTTTAGAGAAAAGAATGTGATTTTTTCTGCGAAGAAAGTTCTTGACTTTCAACACGAGCGGGCATATGGTCTGGGTTCCTCGCCGTTCCGGATTTTTCTTATGGGAGTCCTTGCATGTTTGCTTTTCCCTAAGAAGATTGAATCTCTCGCGTTCTTCACCTGCCCAAGGAGGTTAATTCCTTATTGCAGAGAATGCTGAACCATTAATAGCTGCATTCTGCTTCTTTTCAGCTCGCAATTTCGGTCGCACACTTTAATGGGCCACCCTGGTTAGTTGTTGCGGTGTAGCAGGCTGCTCGCTTCCTCAATGTCGCGATTCTTTGCCGTTTCCTCCAGACGGGCGTAGTGTCCTCATGAAGTCTGAAAGAGCTCTGTTAGTTGATGTTCACACTCCCGGCAGAAAGAGCCGTCTGTGCGCCACGCTTCAGCCAATCCTCGAGACTGAGTTGAAGGTGAGTGTCTTAAGCCACTCGCCGCAAATCGAAACTGAAAATCTTTCTGTTTTTTGCACCGCGATCAAAAAACAATTTAAGCCCGGTGTGGTCTTCGTGATTTTTTCCCATAGCGTCCTCAAACAAGCGAGATCACTGATAGATGCGTTCAAGAAAGAGGTGCCGGAGCTCGCAGTTATCCTGGTGAATGAATCTCGCGATCCCACCGATGTGCTTGAATTGCTGAAAGCCGGCGCTTCAGATTTCGTCACCCCACCTCTCCAAGCAGCTGACGTTCTTCCGCGTGCATGGCGATTGATAAATCGTCCGGGCTACAAGCAATTCACAGTCCCGAGCGTCAACGAAAAGACAAGGTTGAGCCAGCTCGTTGGTGAGAGTTCGCGCTTTCTCGAGCACGTTGAGCGCATCCCGCTAATCGCTCGGTGCGAAGCAAACGTGCTGATTACGGGAGAGACAGGTACCGGCAAGGAGATGTACGCACGCGCTATCCATTATTGCAGTTCACGGGCCAGCAGACCGTTCATGCCCGTAAACTGCGGAGCCATTCCGATAGATCTGGTGGAAAACGAATTGTTCGGTCACGAAAGAGGAGCGTTCACCAATGCTTTCGCTTTGCAGACAGGCTTAATCGAGGAAGCAAATGGCGGCACACTTTTTTTGGACGAGATTGACTGTCTGCCGACCCTTGCTCAGGTGAAGCTGCTGAGATTTTTGCAGGAACGCGAGTATCGACCGTTGGGATCGTCAAAGGTACGGAGAGCGAACGTGAGGATCGTCGCCGCCAGTAACATCAGTCTCGAAGACGCTGTCGTAACCGGCCGGATGCGACAAGACCTCTTTTACAGGCTGAATATCCTCTCACTCGTACTCCCGCCGCTCCGTGAACGACGAGAAGACATTTCGCTGCTGGCCAGTCATTTTCTGGAGAAGTACGCAAGAGAGTTCGGCAAGCCCGCTGAAGGGTTCGCTCCAGACGTGCTGCCCCTGCTGATGGCCCACAATTGGCCGGGAAACGTGCGCGAGCTCGAACACGTTGTTGAGCGAGCAGTAGCTCTCTGTGATGGTCCAATTGTAGCGAGAAAATACATGATGCTAACTTCGTCGCAACCTGACGGTTCAGCAGAGTCATTGCGGGCGGCGAAAGCCAGAGAAATAGCCCAGTTCGAAAAGAACTATATAAAAGGACTACTCCAATCGTGTGGAGGAAACATTACCAAGGCTGCCCAGGTGGCCCAGAAAAATCGCCGCGCCTTCTGGCAACTCATTCAGAAGCACAAAATCGATGTCAATAGGTTCAGGGCTCGCGCTTCATGACCTGTCCTATCCTCAGCGCCCAAACACTAGGAAATAACTTGCTTTATCGTTTACTTTCCGTAAACTGAGCGCATCCTCATTATTTGCCATCCTCAGTTCACCAGGAGAGTAAATTTGATGATCAGCCCTCGCAAAGTTTGTCTTGTTGCGCTCTTATTCCTAGTTCCAGGCTCGCTTGTACTCCTCGCGCGCTCAACTCATGCGCAGAAAGTGCAGGGGACGCCGCGTTCATCAGCCGCGATAGCCGAAAAGCCAGATGAAAAAGCAGGCAAATCAGACGACTACTCGCAGGAGGCGTTCGTCGTCGAGCAGATCAAGACTGCGTACCGCTATGAAAAGGATGGCACAGGCCAGCGCGAGGTCGTTCTGCGTGTCAAAGTCCAGAGCGATGTCGGAGTGGAACGTTTTGGTCAGCTGATATTTCCTTACAGTTCAGGGAACGAAAAACTCGAACTTGATTCGGTGCGCGTTAAAAAGGTTGACGGCACGGTGGTAACAGCCCCAGCCAGCAGTGTTCAGGATCTCAGTGCACCGATCGCGCGTGAAGCACCTATCTATACAGATCTCCGGCAAAAACATGTCACTGTACCGGGCCTGCGTCCGGGCGACGTGCTCGAATATCGAGCGATCTGGCACATTGAAACTCCGCTTGCGGCAAACAACTTCTGGCTCGAGCACAACTTTGTCATGCGTGATCTAATCGTGCTCGACGATCAGTTGGAAGTGAATGTCCCGCTTGATGGTAAGGTCAGTTTAAAAACCGAGAAGGGTTTTGAGCCGGTAATCAAAGAACTGGATCAGCGAAGAATCTATACTTGGAAACATGCCAACCTAAAGCGCGAGACTAAGGAAGAGAAGGAGGCCCGCGAGAAGAAAGAGCGCCAGCAGGAAGAGGAACCGAAGCCGCAGATTCAAATGACTACTTTTCAAAGCTGGGACGACGTAGGTCGCTGGTATTCGGCGCTCGAGCGCGATCGGATCGTTCCCGATGAAAAGATCCGCGCGAAGACTGCGGAGCTCATACGTGGAAGAAATACCGACAAAGAAAAGGTCGAGGCGCTTTATCAATTCGTTGCGCAGGATTTCCGGTATGTCAGCCTTTCGCTGGGCCAGGGTCGTTACCAACCCCATGCTGCTGCGGATGTGTTGGCAAACCAGTACGGTGATTGCAAAGACAAACACACTCTGCTTGCTGCGATGCTGAACGCAGCCGGTTTGCGCGCGTACCCGGCCCTGATGAACTCGAGCAGGAAGGTCGATGCAAATATGCCTTCGCCCGGCCAGTTCGATCATGTCATCAGCGCAGTGCCCTTGGGGAACGAAACGATCTGGCTTGATACAACTATGGAAATCGCGCCGTTCGGATTGCTCGCTCCGCCGTTGCGCGACAAGCAGGCGCTCGTGATTCCGGCAAATGCTCCTGCGAGACTCGAGACCACTCCCGCCGAGCCACCGTTCCTCTCCACGGAAGTCATCGAGATCGAAGGGAAAGTAGATGATCTCGGTAAGCTCTCGGCACACTCCCGTCTGAAGCTTCGCGGCGACGGTGAAATGGTTTTCCGCATGATGTTTCGACGCACTCCGCGGAGCGACTGGAAACAACTTGGCTATTACCTGTCTTCGATGGCGGGACTGCGCGGAGAGGTGAGCGAGCTAAAGCCGAGTGAGCCGACTGCTACTGATAAGCCTTTCGAGCTCGAGTATGACGTTTCCAGTAATGACTTTCTCGATTGGTCCAGCAAAAAACTGAAGGTCGCATTGCCACTGCCGACTGTAAATCTCGTCGCGGCCGATGCTGACAAACAGGACAGTGCAAAGCCGCTGCAACTTGGTCCACCGATTGAAAGCGTTTACAGGCTTAAGCTTTCGTTACCCGCAAAGTATCAGCTAAGAGTCCCACTGCCGTTGAAAGTCTCACGCGATTACGCTGAATACAGCGCAACGTACAAACTCGAAGGAAACACGCTACTTGCAGAACGAACATTGCGGCTGCGGCAACATGAGCTGCCCGCAGACAGAACTCAGGACTATGTGGCTTTTGTAGCTGCCGCTCGCGCCGACGAAGCCCAAACATTGCAGTTGGAAACTGACGTTGCGGGTGCTCCTTCGATTCCCGAGTCGGTCAAAGTTGAAGAGCTGATCCAGGCCGCGGAAGCTGCAGCTAAGAATGAAAACTATGTCGTTGTCGAAGAGTTGCTGAAACGCGTGATCCAAAAAGAGCCGAAGCATAAGTTAGCGCGTCGTCAACTTGCATGGGCTCTGTACGGCCAACGGAAGTACGATGCCGCGATCGACACACTACTCGAGCAAACCAAACTAAATCCGTTCGACGACTATGCTTTCAATCTTCTTGGGCAGGTCTACTGGCAGCAACAGAAATACTCGGAAGCAGAGGGGGCATTTCGTAAGCAGCTCGAAATCAGTCCTTTGGACAAATCAGGGCATAGCAATCTCGGACGGCTACTCGTCGAGTGGCGCAAGTACAAAGATGCGGTGCCGGAATTGGAAAGCGCTATCTCTCTCAACCCTGATGATGAGAATCTCTATCTTGCTCTTGGTCGAGCGTACCTAAACCTTGGTCAGACGCTGAAGGGGACGGAAAGTTTTGATAAAGCCGTAAAGATCGCTGCGGGACCGCCGGTATGGAACGACGCTGCCTACTTCATGGCAGTTAGCAATGTCGCACTGGACCGCGCTCAACAATATGCCGAGTCAGCAGTTACCGAGATGTCTACGAATCTGCGCAATGTCGAGCTCGAGAGTTTGACGTTGGATGATCTGCAAGACATGGACACGCTGGCTGCTTACTGGGACACGTTGGGTTGGGTACATTTTCAGAAAGGAAATCTCGACGTTGCCGAGAAATTCATAAAGGCTGCATGGTTCCTCGCGCAGCACAGTGAAGTCGGTTATCACCTGGGTCAGATCGAAGAAAAGCGTGGCCGTAAGGAGGCGGCGACCCAAGCTTATTCGCTTGGGATCGTCGGAATGCGTCCTGTGCCCGATGCCAGTGACAGTTTCAAGCGATTGATGGGAAGGGAACAGTCGAAAGAGGAATGGCAGAACGCGGTGTCGGCTCTGAATGCCGTTCGTACGATCAAGCTCGGCGCGGTAGGAAAGAATTTGAAGGAAACTTCGGAGTCGCAGTTTTATGTGGTCCTCGTACCGGGTCCAGCGCGGAATGCTCAGGTCAGCGAGGTGAAATTCATCCGAGGTGACGAAAAACTGAAAGCACTAAGCTCCGCATTGAAGGCAGCGAATTTCAATTTCGCATTTCCGGGTGATGCAACGACGAAGGTATTTCGGCGGGGCACTTTGTTTTGCAAGTCTGCTAGTGGCGACTGCACGTTCATCTTGATGACACCCGACTCAATAACGTCGCTCGATTAGTCACCGCAGGAGCAGTCAGCAGGAGGCAGGAGGCAGGAGGCAGGAGCAGGAGGAGCAGGAGGCAGGAGCAGGGGGAGCAGGAGGCAGGAGCAGGAGGCCGTGGTTCGTGTGGTTTCGTGTCTGGCTTTCGCGCTAATTCGTGGATCGTGTTTGTTGCGCGGAAGAGAGATTCACGAATTAACAC
>JBKPAC010000042.1:0-20311 GCA_046726175.1 Acidobacteriota bacterium | reverse complement strand
TTTGCTCCTCCGGAGCAAACCTCCATCGTGCATATTTTGCTCCTCCGGAGCAAAGATCCTCCATCGTGCGCCGTCATACTTTGCGAGTGCCGCGACTCGAACGGCCGCTATCGCGGAGGAACATGAAAGACGCCCTCCATGTAGCGGTCGGCAGCGGCTGCTGCCTCTTCCGGACTGCTGCCGTTGTGACGGGCGCTCATGTAGGGCGCGTACCAGTCCCACCAGTGATGCTCGGCGTGCGTCTTCTCGTAGTGGTCGTGGTGCTCCGATGTCTCGCGGAGGAGCTCTGCAAGCGTTGCGACGTCCATGGCGAGTTCTCGCGTCGGCTTCCACTCGCGGCCGGGAAGCCGCGTCTTGATCTCCTGGAGCAGCCAGCCGTTCCCATCCGGATCCTCGAACGATGCGAACGAGAAGTAGGAACGACCTTGCGGGTCGCGCCCGTCGACGCGCGGGTTATCCACGGTGTTGTTGAAGGGGCCGCCAGCGTAGTGGAAGACCTCGCTCACGTCGACGCCGCGGGCGATCAATTGGTCGCGAGCGGCGTTGATGTCGTCTACGGCGAGAACCAGGCTGGCCGCCGAGGCGGGCTTGGCCGACGTGACTCCCTTGCCGAAGATGATCGAGGCTTCCGAGTTGGGCGGCGTCATTTGCACGCCACGGAAGCCGCCCGCCGCGATGTCGATGTCGAGCCGCCAGCCGAGATTCTCGTAAAACGCCTTCGCGCGGTCGACGTCGGAAACGCCGAGCAACACGACTTCGAGCTTCATGTCGACCGGTTGCGGTTCGACCTTTGCGACTTGTGTCGTTGCCATAAATCCTCCTTTGTTATTGTCACTCTTGCCATGGTCCGTCCAACTAAGAAGGTCCCATTGTTAAATTGTCAGCCGCCGAGCTTAACGCCGGTCATCTTCTCGCTGAGATGCCACAGTTGCGAAAGAACGCGAGTTGGGCTTCTCATCAAAGACCCTCGTAAGAGGCTGAACGTTGCAGGGGGATGTCCGGCTTAGGCCCTAAAGTACCACCTGCCAACGATTCGGCGAATCCAGCAAGACAGGTACTTTCAAATACCTCGATAGAGTTAATTGTTTATTAAGGTGTACGGGTTGTAATGAGCTAGAAGAAAGGCCTACTTCCATTCCATGATGAAAGCGCTGACAATCTTCGAGCGGGCTCTCTGACTCAGCCATGGGTACTTGCGGTTGAGTAACTCATCCAGGATAGGCAGTGCTGTATCAATCGTTGCAGTTCGCCAGTCGACATCGCATTTCAACGCGTCATCATAGATGGCCTTCACTCGCGCCGCGACAGCCTCGCCATAGACAGACGCAATCTTCTCACTAACTTCTCTGGACAGATGCGAACCAAGGAAGGTTTCTATGGCCTCATTGATCTTAAGCCGCTCGTCCGTCAACGTATTGCTCCTCAAGTTTTTGCTGAAGCTCCGGATGAGGTCGATGTTTATAGCCTTTCGCACTAGATTTCGTGCGCTCCAGCGGAGCGCAATGTGCCTTGCTGGTCTTTTACATTCCGCTCCTAACGGAGCGGGCAAATCAGCGAAGCCGGGGCTATAAACATTTTGCTCCTCCGGAGCAAAGTTCTTGTTCTGCTGAAGCTCCGGAGGAGGTCGATGTTTATAGCCTTTCGACCGCTAAATTTTGTGCGCTCCAGCGGAGCACGATGTGATTTGCTGGTCTTTTACATTCCGCTCCTAACGGAGCGGGCACATCAGCGATGCTGGGGCTATAAACATTTTGCTCCTCAGGAGCAAAGTTCCTTCATCACAGCATGACTAGTGCAAAGTTCCTTCGTCACAGCGACATGACTTTTGTGCAAAGCCACTCCAATATTGTCGCCGCAGTTGGTTTCAGGCAACTGGTGGCAGAAACCACTTGGGTCAGCATGCGGGCACGGTTCGCCCAGGTGGCGCGACGAACGGAGGATTGTCATGTTCATTGCCAGGAGAATTGGGCTGCTGGTTTTGTGCGCTGCCATCTCTGGTCAGCCTGCTGTGGCGCAACGTATAGCGCGTAATGTGCGCCAGTCTTCCTGGTCCGAGAAGTTGGTGGATGTAGGCGGTCGTCGCTTGTATATCAAATGTTCCGGAGTAACACGCAAAGCTATGCCGGTAGTAGTGATGGATGCTGGAATGGCAAACACCTCAGATGTGTGGAGCTTGGTCCAACCGAAGGTGGGACAATTTGCTCGTGCGTGTTCGTACGATCGTGCCGGTCTGGGCAAGAGCGACCGCGGCCCACAGGCGCGCACCAGCCAAGATATAGTCAATGATTTACATAACCTACTCGCAAAAGCAGGAATCCATCCACCGTATGTGCTCGTCGGTCATTCGCTCGGCGGGATGAATGCTCGTCTTTACGCAAGTACGTACCCGAAAGAGGTCGTTGGCATGGTTTTGGTTGATTCCACCCATGAGGAAGAGAATGATCAAATGTTTGCTCTGCTACCACAAGAGATATTGAAGAAAGCTAAGCCGGAAGACATGATCATACGGAGTGCTGAGGATATTGACTTCAATAAAAGCGTTGCACAGGTACGCGCGGCAAATTGGCACCGTGATATTCCACTCATTGTGCTTACACGCGGAAGCGCAACTTTCAATCCGAACGATTACGCCGTTCCATCATTGGCACCGAAGTTTGAGGAAATCCGTTTAGAGTTGCAGAAGGAGCTTGTGCGCCGGTCATCCAAAGGCAAGCAGATCATCGCCGAAAAAAGTGGTCATAATATTCATCGTGACCAGCCGGAGTTAGTCATTGATGCAATTCGCGAAGTTATGGACGAGGTTAAGTCGACCGCAACTAGAAAGCAGTAGCGGCGACGGTGCTACAGCGATAATCAGAAGCGCAATGCGAAGCCGACGTTTACTTGTAAATTGTGACTGAGACCGCGTCGGACAAACATCGGTGTGTCTAGTCGTTCGTAAAAGAAATCGCCAGTTTTAAAGTTTACCATCGTGTCGCCCATATCGACGCGCACTGCAGTGTGACGACTCGGGTAATACTCAAATACACCACCGACGTCGATCGAGAAGCGTGTGTGCCCCTGCTCAAAAGCATTTGGGCCAGGACTTATTCCAAGTAGGTAGAAGCGGGTGAACCCAGGCCGGACTTTTGCGAATACACCAAGATTACGCTTTCGGATTCCAACACGGGCGCCGAACAATCCCTGCGTTTCATTATTGCCGCCGCCTTCACGCGTCTGGAAAAATCTGTTTGTTTCGGCTTCCAGACCCAAGTAATTCGTGGGGTTGTATGTGAACCGTGCGCCAAAGCCGCTGTCGTGGTCATCTTTCTCCGCCAGGTTCAGGGTTGTGAAATGAATACCTATTTCAAATCTCTTGTTGTTTTCCTGGGCCAGCGTATTCGACGCGCAGACACTGAGCGAGAAAAACACGACGGCCCAAGTCAGTATTCTGAGAACGGTCTTGGATAGTTGTAAATTCGATTGTTGGTCCATACGATGGATCAACTGCAAGCACGGTGCCAAGTTGATTAACGTAGGTTTACTATTGAAACTGCTGATGCGTTAGCTCGGACTTGGAAAGAGGTCGAAGACAAGTGTCGGCTATCGATTGCACAGCTCGGCTGCTTCATCAGCGGTTCTAAAGCCCAGGTTTTGTATAGACGAACTGGGAGAACACAAGTGAATGCAGCCGCCAATTCTCGAATTCATTCTATGACGCTGATAGAACAAAGAGGCAAACGGATGATCGCGGTAGCTCTTTTCCTGATCGCCTCGGCCGTTTATGTGCCGGCACAGAATGCGCGATCGACCGGGCAGAGGGCCACGAGCGTACGAGTTGAGGTGCAGGGGATTTATGGACCGCTGTTCATCACCATTGGTGGAAAAGAGATAAAGGTAACCAACCAGGCGCAGCAGGCATGGATAATCAACGGTGGACGACACGTCGTGTATTCGTCGAGTGAGGGCGCTGGTGGCTTCGAGAACGAAGGTCAAAGCCTGCATCTTTACGATGTCGGCACCGGCAATCACAAGCAGATAATGTCCGAGTACTTTATGGTAGACACAGTCAAAGAGGTCGTGACAAGCAAGAAGAAACGAGCTTTGCTCGTTCGGATGTCCGATGGTGGTTTAGGCGCTTCCTATTCTGCGGTAGTTGATCCTTGGCGAGGCGAAGTGTTTTTTCGCCAGTGGACTCGAATAATCGCGCAAAAGGGAGACACCATTGTTCTCGGGTTTTACAAGGAGGAGGACTGGGAAAAGCTCGACGGTGAACAAGGCCGAAAACTGCGGCCGTACAAAACCGAACGATACAACCTAAACTCTCTATTGCTGCGGCCAGTAATAGTTAACAAGCGGGACAATTGATCTTCATTCATGATTCAAGGTTTGCGATCTCAATGAACGCGTGCGCTGCGCGGCTCAGGTGCTTGTCTTTTCTGTAGACGATCTTCAATTCGCGACTGATCATCAGCTTCGGAATTCTCACTGTGGCAAGTGTCTTTGCTTTTAACTCACTCTCCACAGCAAATTTTGAAATGAAGGCGATGCCCAGCCCACTCTGAACTGCCTTCTTCAAAGATTCAGGATTCTCCATTTCCATGACGGTTTCCAATTGGAACTGCGATTCCTTGAAATGACTGACTACAGCTGCTCGCGTCGCCGATCCTGGTTCGCGGCCGATAAAGCTCTCTTTCACCAGGTCGTCAATTTTTGCAGATCTCTTACGCGCCAGTTTGTGCGACGGCGGAACAATGAGGACGAGCTCATCCGTTAGCCAGGGAAGAACATCAATCTCATCGCCAACCAAATGGCCACCGACAAAACCAAAATCGAACTCGTTTTTAATAACGCCATCTTCAATTTCGCGCGTGTCTTTGATCCCCAGGTGCACGTCTATCTGTGGGTACTGCTCTTTGAAACGCGCGATTGTCCGCGGAATGATGTACATGCCGGGTGTTGTACTAGCTCCGATTCTCAATGCGCCGCGCTGCAAACCTTGCAAGTCTTCAATTGCATGTTTTGCATCGTCGACCGCCGTGATTACTCGATGAGCGTACGGCAGGAGCAATTGTCCCGCTTCAGTTAGCGCAACTTTCTTTCCAAGCTGGTCAAATAGTTTCACACGCAATTCAATTTCAAGCTGCTTGATGCGCACGGAAACGCTTGGCTGACTGAGGTGCACCTCTTCGCCGGCACGTGTGTAGTTCAAGTGTTTGGCGACGCTAATGAAGACTTGTAGATCCCGGACTTCCATTGTCCCAGCATTGTAGAAGACTATCGTTATGATTCAAACAATTCATTTCGTCAATGTTGTTTTATGAACTAACATTGCGCCTTCAAAGGAGCGATTGGTCCAATGACTATGCTCGCAGTGTTGTTGAGTACCGCGTTGTTGTGCTTGCTTCCGGCAGCGACCCCCACTCAAACAAAGCCGGCCCAGGACGTCTGGGAACCACTTAGGTTCTTTGTTGGCGAATGGGAGGGAACTGGTGAGGGCAAGCCGGGCGTTTCGAAGACTCGCCGTGAATATCGCTTCGTACTGAACAACAAATTCCTCGAGATACGCAACCGTAGCCAGTACGACCCACAGCCAAAGAATCCAAAGGGTGAAGTTCACGACGACTGGGGAATGATCAGCTTCGATCGTGGTCGAAAGCAATTCGTTCTACGGCAGTTTCATGTCGAAGGGTTTGTCAATCAATTCGTCATGACAAGTATGAGCGAGGATGGGAAGACGTTCACGTTTACATCAGAGAGCATCGAGAACATACCTGCCGGATGGCGTGCGCGTGAAACATACAAACTAATCAGTCCCGACGAATTCATCGAGATCTTCGAGTTGGCCGAACCCGGTAAGGATTTCGAACGGTATGTCGAGAATCGCTATCGGCGTAAGAAGTGAATGGAGTTATAACGATGAGTCAAGTTCCAGTTAGCGACACTTTGCGCCAATGGCAGGAGACCGCAAGCTATTGGACCAAACACCACGACACAATTCGCACGATGTTCGCGCCGTTGACGCAAGCGCTCATCAAGCAGGCCGATATCATTCAAGGGCAATCCGTACTCGATGTCGCCGGCGGTGCAGGTGAACCTTCGCTGACTATCGCCCAAGCCGTTGGACCTCTAGGATTCGTGATGTGTACCGACCCGATTGCAGAAATGATTGCGGCTGCCGAACGAGAGGCACTCGGTCGTGGCTTGGAAAACGTGCAGTTTCGGCAATGCGCCGCTGATTCGTTGCCGTTTGCTAACGATTTGTTTGACGTGGCAGTTAGCCGGCTCGGCGTAATGTTCTTTCCTGATCCACTCGCCGGACTGCGAGAGATGTTGCGAGTCACAAAACCGGGCGGTCGCATTGCCCTCGCTGTATGGCACAAGAGTGAATTCAACCCATACTCTTATCTGATCACGGAGATTATCTCTCGCTACGTTCCCTCATCGGCGCCCGATCCTGATGCACCCGACGCGTTTCGTTTCGCAGAGCCAGGTAAGCTCGCTGGAATCCTGAAAGCTGCGGGCGCGATCGACGTTGGTGAGTGCGTCGTTAAATTCGATATTGCGGCACCGATCTCACCCGAAGAGTTTTGGAGTTTTCGTTCTGAGATCTCGGAAGCCCTGCGCGAAAAGCTAAGAAATCTCTCCAGTGATGACAAGCGGCGCATTGCAGACGAAGTGCAGCATGCAGTGAGAGAGTTCTTTCCTGGTGGTCATATGAAATTCCCCGCCCAGATGATTATCGTGACCGGAGTGAAACCGAGTTAGCGATCATGAGCTGTCATCGAATCGTTGTTTACGTTTGCGTTTCCATTGTGTTGACGCTGGCATCTTCGAACTGTGCGCAAACAGAGACACGAGTTCAAGCTCCTCCGATGTCACCGCGAGAGATCTGGAAATTCGACACTGGCGGTTGAGTGTTCTCTGTTCCTGCGGTCGCAGGAGATTCAGTCTTCATTGGTTCTTGCGCCGGAACGTTCTACTCACTCCACAAAGACACCGGCCAACTGCAATGGAGTTATGACATTCGAAAAGACGGCAAGCAGCGGAGCTTTCACGGAAACCCGTTGATTGTCGGTGATTTGATATTGATCGGAACAGATCAAGGTTGCGACTCAGATAGCATTGGACATGTTTATGCGTTTGACCGCCGCACGGGCGCCGTGAAGTGGAAGTACAAGTCTACGAGCGTGCCTACTGACATCATCCAAGTCGGATCGAATATCTACTTCGGTAGCTATACGGATCGTTGGTCTGCTGCGAAGCTAGAAACCGGTGATCTGATATGGAATTTCCCCATCGGCACATCTAATCCAGATTGCGATCCAATCAAATCGCCAGTGACTGACGGAAGCCACGTTTACATCACAGGACTCGACGGCGTCATTTACTCTCTTGACGCAGCATCCGGCCGGCTGGTGTGGAAGCGCAAGCTGACGGCTGCGCCTTCTACGTCGACGGCACTGAAAGGCAAATCATTATTTGTAGGTACGACGGATAACCGCATCTATCGTCTCAATTCTCAAACGGGCGAAAGCGAGGCCGAGATAACAGTCGAGGCTCAACCCGTAGGAAGGCCGACTTTTACGGTTGACTCATTATTCTTCTTCCTCGAGAACCGAGCAGAGCGGTCGGGCTATATTGTTTCGTTAACTCCGGATCTTGCCAAAGTACGCTGGACACAACGGTCCTCTCCGGAATGGGCTTCGGAACGTGCTCATGTGGCGCGGGGACTTGTTATTGCAGGAAATTGTCGAGGTGAATTGGCAGCGTTTCAAGTTTCAGATGGCGCACCGAAATGGAAGGTGAGTCTAAAGGGATGCATTCGGAGTGTAGGAGACTCTGGCGATACTCTGTTTGCAGGTGTTCAGGAAGGCACCGTATATGCGTTGAGCTACTGACCCAGGTCGATATTCAAGGCGCTTTCATTTCACTTGGACTTGTTTCTGTCATCCTTAGCGCGGCTATTACTCCAGAGGCAAAAGTAAGAAAAGCCACAACGAGGATGGCCCAGGTCAGCCCGAACAAATCAGCGATAGCACCAGACAATAGTGCACCGGCCGCATACCCGAGGTCGCGCCAGAGCCGATACACGCCCACCGCTGATGCTCGCCACGCAGGATGGACCACATCCCCGATCGCCGCCAGTAGCGTCGGATAGACAAGTGCTGTCCCGACTCCCAGAAGTACACTTCCGAATATCCATAAGGAGAAGTTTTCGGCGGGGGAATGTGCCAGGGTCGGAGCCGTGGCCACTATTAGGATGCCGGCGGCTTGCATCCACATTCCGATCACAATCATCGACTTCCGACCGTACCGATCCGAAAGCGCGCCAGTCGCAATCTGCAACACGCTCCAAACAGCAGGATATGTCGCCACGAGCACAGCGATACTTTCTACACCAAATCCATGCGCGGCGAAGAAAAGTGGGAATAATCCCCACGCCATACCATCATTCAGGTTGTTGACGAGTCCCGCCTGACTAACCGAAAACAGAGTTGGATTACGATAACTGGTCTGAATGAATACTTCTTTGAACGTCGGCTGAGTCTGATTGTCATGATGGAGGCGAGCTTCTTCAGACGCGTGTGCAGTTGTGTCTCGAACAAGTGTAAGTGAAAGGAACAAACCAAGGACAGCGAAGGCGATCCCGAGGTAGAACGGAACAGGGCGCAGGCCGTAGATGCTTGCCAGATAACCTGAAGCGAGTGCAGCAAGTGCGACTGCACCGTAACCTGCGAACTCATTAAGTCCCATCGCAAAGCCACGTCGCTTTGGTCCAACGAGATCAATCTTCATGATCACGGTTGTGGACCAGCAAAGCCCCTGGTTAATGCCGAGTAGCACGTTGGCAAAAGTGACTACGGTCCATGAGGGAGCCCAGATGATTAAGAACGGAACGGGTATGCCAAACAGCCAACCGTAAACGAGAAGCTTTTTCCGCCCGATGCGATCGGAATAACGTCCAGCAACGAGATTACTGAACGCCTTCACGACACCAAAGCTGACAATGAACGAGAGAATCGCGCTTTTGGAAGCTATTCCGAAATCGCGCTCGGCGATGAGCGGCAGAACAGTGCGTTCAAGTCCGACCATTCCGCCCACGAATGCGTTGATGAGAACCAGAAGACTGAATTGCCCAATGTTTTCAGTCAGGCCGAGGGCAACGGAGCGACGGTTTTCGATTCTCGCGTTCACTGCGATCGACCAGTTCGGTTCGCGTGAAGAATGATGTCAATGTCCGCGGGTTTTGGAGGCGTGCCGTTCGTCAGCCTTTCGATAAATGCTGCGCGATCGAGTGCCAACGCGGGATTCCATCGTTTCTCGAAGGCCAACGTTGACGACGGCTTACCGCTGATACCGGCACCGCAGACTGAGCCTGAGAAGTGAGCGGGATAGATCTCGAGCGCTTCGGGCAATGTCAGAAGATTCTCATGCAAACTCTTGTGAAGCTGCGCAGCACTCTCTTCAGCGTTGCCCGGTAGATCCGGTCGACCGACGGCCCCAACGAAGAGAGTATCTCCAGTCAACAGAAACCACGGTTCGGGTCCTCGCGCCTTATCGGTTACTAGCAGGCAGATACTTTCAGCAGTATGTCCGGGCGTGTGCAGCACACGGATAGTAACGTTGCCGAGATCAAGGTTCTGGTTATCAGTAACCGCAGTGAAGTCGAAGGACACGTCTGCCGATTCATGTAGGCAATACTCAGCACCGGTCAGCTGGGCCAACCGTAGTCCGCCGGAAAGATGATCAGCTTGAATATGAGTATCGAGCACATACGTGATTTCCATTCCTTTCGTTGTGGCGAAGTCGACGTATGTGTTGAGGTCTTTAGCCTGTGGGTCCACGACCGCGGCCCGCGCTTTACCGGCTCAACCGAAGAGGTAAGCGGCGCAGCCTGTGTCGTGATAAAGGTACTGTCTAAAGATCACTTGGTCTCCGTGAAATGTTTCTGCTCGGGGCAAGAAACATACCAAGGAGCTCATAATTCGGGAAATGAATTGTTTGAATGATTACTATAGTTGGACGCTATCGGTGGAACAGGTGAGTTCAGGAAAAGCGCCAGAAAATTACGCACGTCGAATCCGATAAAAGGAATCGCCGGCACTACTCCTGAGAGTGGCTGCCGGCGATCTTGCTTAGGTTCCTGTAATCTCGCTTAGCGTACTTTCGAGATCATGTCTGTTGTCTGCATGGATAGCTTTTGTAGTTATTGGCACGAGTAGATATAAGTATCCACATCGGCTTTTACCAGGTCGTTGTCATAGGGACCACCTTTGGGACCGTACTTCGAGTCGTGGGCGTGATTATTAGCTATCAGGGAAATAACGCACCCACGCTTCTTCGCGCTGATACCCTTGTAAACAGAATTGATGTAGCCGTTAGCTATTGCCGGAGGCGCCGGATACTCCACAGCTACCAAGGTGAAGGTCACGTCTTCCTCGTCTATACCTTCTGATCCTTGATGACGAATTCTTACACCAACACTATAAGTGCCCGGAGCGGGAACGCTCCACGGAACCGTTACCGTCGCATCATCATCTGAGCTGGTGTTGCACGTCGTTCCTCCAACAAAAGCTGCCGGCCGGCACTGATTACTGTTGTCAAACGGGTTTCCGATGATTCCTGTGAGACTATTTCCATCAACGGTGACCTCAAGAACGTTAAGATTTTTTAGAGATACGTGATGAATCGACAACGCGATAGTTGTGGCGTACGGAAAACTCGACACAAAAATTGTCCCAGTTGGTGAAGTGATGTTAATTACAGGGGTGTCAGCCTTGACTTTGGGTGCGGGTGCGTAAACCAACAGAGCCGCTATCAAGGCAAGAGTGCTTACAATTGTAAGTGTACGTTTCATATTTCTCCTTAGGATGTAGAAAGCTAGCTGCCTTTCATCTCGAAGAACGAAAGGTGCGGTTCACCTCACTCTCGTGACCACACGAGAGTTGAAGTGCGCGTTGAATGAACTTGGGATTAGCCTTCTCAGAGGATCACAGTGTCGGTATAGGACCATGTGGTCCTCACACGGAGATCGGGGCTAATGGGAGGCTTATATGCTCGTACCCTAAACCATTGGAAACTTTTCTCTAACGTCTCGCTCCCAGATTCGCTAGTTGCATGCCAATACTTAGAGAGTGCGCAAGCAGATTGTTTTCCAGACGTTTTGTGAATCTCACGCACGGAGAAAGACCAGTTTCCTCTGCAGATGTGGCCGTGAAGATTGAGTTTCTGCGAGATCTACAATTGATGACTTTCAACTGTTCGTGGACTGATGATGATTTGTCAAACTGAGTGCCGACGTTTGTAATTTTTCAACCCTCGCGCAGAGCCTGCAAGGGCAACAGCGCGCACTGTAACCGCGCCGGCTTGATATCGCTTTCAAGCGCCGAGATCAGCTTGCGCAAGTTTCTCGACGTCTTCAAACAGTTCTTCCATCAGACTACAGCCACAAGAAAGCACAAAAAGCACTAAACTGTTAAGGAAAACCATTTGTGCTTTTGTGCTTCTTTGTGGCTTTCATACCTTTGAAGCTATAAAACCAGGTGCGGTTCGAGCGCTCGCAAGCTGGCAATGTCATGCGCGGGTGCGAATATACTGATGAAAGGTAATGCCGCCTGCATGCCTCGTGTTACGGGTTCGTAACTTTCGCTACCCAGTAGCGGGTTCAACCAGATCAAGCGGCCGGCACGCTGTTTCAACAGCGAGAGCGCCGCAACAAGTTTTTCTGGTTCACCTGTGTCCCAGCCGTCACTCAGTATGATGATGACTGTGCGTCTATCGATGCGGCGTAGCCATTGATCGTTGAACATTGCCAGACTCGCGCCGATTCGCGTACCCCCAGACCAGCCGCGAACGTTGGCCGAGAGACGGTCAAGTGCGCGTTTGTAAGTTTTATTTTTCAAGTCGCCCGTGATTCGTGCCAACGAAGTAGCAAAGACAAACGATTCCACTTTCGCAAAACTGTTTTGGAGCCCATAAACAAATTGCAGGAGCAGCCGGCTGTAGATGTCCATTGAGCCTGAGATGTCACAGATTACGACCAGCTTGGTGCGCTTCGGCCGTCGCTCCTTGTAAGTGAGATCAATTAGTTCGCCGCCAGTTTTTAATGACAAACGCAGCGAGCCTCGCAAATTCACTCGATGACCGCGCTTGACCGGTCGCCAGCGACGACTCGGTTTTTTCGCCAAACGCCTTACCATGCGGCGCGCCAGGCGCGAAACCTCTTCCAGTTCCTCGTTAGTGAACTCACTAAAATCTTTTCTCGCCGCGGACTCGGTGTCACTTGCGCCAGGAACTTCAACGGGTTGAGCTCCGGCGCTAAACGAACTGCCCCAGTGTTCGAGGAAGAACGAGAGTCCCTTGGAAGTTTGGCGCGGCGACTTGTTTTGACTGCGCAAGGTGCTGTCGGCGAGTGTCTCTCGCTCGATCAGCGTGCGTGGCGATTGGTTCCAAAACCTCCGAAACAAGTCCTCGAAAGTGGGGAAGTCGTCGACGCTGGTTGTGAGAACACAGCGCAAACTAAGAAAGACTTCGTCCCGATCGATCGTGTCGATCACTTGCAGCGTTGTCGCGGCGGTAACTACTTCTGCAGGCGTCACGGAGAGTCCGTGCGCTCTCAACTCCCGGCAAAAGACAATGAGCTTCTCTAGGTCTAATTCAGGCATGGGACTTAGCCAGGGCATGAACTCGAGCACAACCCTGACGCATCGGTAATAAAATATTTGGCTAAGTTCTCTGTGCTCCGGAGGACCAGCATGTTTATAGCTTGGGCACTGGACAATGATTCGCTCCGTTTGGAGCGACATGCCAAGTGTGCGGATACATTGCACTCCTACGTAGTGCCCGTTCCTTCGTAGCAGAAAGCTATAAACATGCTGATCCTCCGGAGCAAAGACAGGTCAGCCAAGTATGTATTACCCTAATCCGCATAATCCTTGGTTATCCGCGGTAGCTCTGCCTTAAACGCTGCGATATCGCTTTCGTCCTTCAGGAAACAGCCGAGCGTCTCGGCGATGATCTGTTCGTTCAACGCAGGCGCTTGTAACGCTACCAGCGCATTGGCCCAATCCAACGTTTCCGCAACGCCGGGGATTTTCGACAAGCTCATGGTTCTGGTGGCCTGCATTACTCTGGTGAGCTGCGATGAAAGCGTCTCTGTAATGCCGGTCACCTTTGCCCGCACAATCTCGAGTTCCTTGTCCAGCGTTGGATAATCGATCCAGTGATAGAGACAGCGCCGTCTCAGGGCATCGGACAACTCGCGTGAGCGATTAGAAGTCAACACCACGTGCGGTCGGTGAGTTGCCGCGATGGCACCGATTTCGGGAATGGTCACCTGATAATCAGAGAGTACTTCAAGCAGAAAAGCCTCAAACTCTTCATCGCTCCGATCAATTTCGTCAATCAACAACACCGGAGCGCGATCGTGTTCTGTGATCGCTTGCAGTAATGGCCGTTTCAACAGAAAGGCTTCACTGAAGATTATCGCTTCCTTTTCAGCTTCAGACGCCGTAGACGACTCTTCCAGTTTGAGATGAAGCAACTGTTTGGGGTAATTCCATTCGTAGAGCGCAGTCGTGGCATCGAGACCTTCATAACACTGGAGCCGAATCAACCTGGTATGGAGTGCGTTTGCCAACGCCTTGGCAATTTCCGTTTTCCCGACGCCCGCCGGCCCCTCGATCAGCAGTGGCTTGCCAAGGACCATCGACAAATATAAGGCAGTGGCAATGGCGGCGTCGGCAATGTAGACCTGTTCTTCCAGCATTCGCTGGATCTGTCGGACTTCTTCTCTCAATTTTCCTGTCCAATGTTTGCGGCGGCTGACAGCCGCTCAAAGTCGTCGGGCGTGTTGATATCGTCAGGGAAGGGAAGAGTGAAGTGAACCTCTTGGACCAGCGCTGCATTTGTGTCAACCAACTTCCACGCGGCTTTGTCGCCGTGCAGATCCACGAGTTGCGCAAACAGGCCTCTAGCGAAGATCATTGGATGACCCTTGCGTCCCTGATAGGAGCAGAGCGCAATCGGAGCCTCCTGTTCACGCCACGCTTCAGCCAGCTGGTTGATTATTTCAGGGGTCGTTCCGGGCAGGTCACCCAGGATGATCATGATTGCTTCTGACGCGGAATCGAGAGCTCCTATACCGGCTCGATATGAGGATGAACAGCCTTCGCCGAAGACTGGATTCTCTACTACGCGCGCCGTGCCAAAATCCACTCGTCCACGTATTTGATCTGCGGCATGTCCAAGAACAACCACAACTTCGTCGAGGGCTACAGCACGTTCCGCCTGGTCCACAACCCAACCCAGCATCGTGGTGCCGCGAAAAGGCAGCAGTTGTTTGGGTGGTCCAAACCGTTGCGAAGCCCCGGCGCCCAGAATCAATCCCGAGATAAACTTCCTCATTTACGCGTAATTTGTGACATCAGTGGCTGATTAACCGCGCACGCCAGCTTCACGCAACAACTTCCAAACCTTCGCCGAGGTGATCGGAATGTCGATATGTCTTACGCCAAGATGCCACAACGCATCAACCACCGCATTCACGATCGCAGCGGGCGCACCAACGGTGGCCGATTCACCAACTCCTTTCGCGCCGAGCGGGTGATGCGGCGAGGGCGTACAAGTCTTGTCAGTTTCCCAGTTGGGTGTCTCCACCGCCGTGGGAAGCAAGTAATTCATAAAGCTGCCTTGCAGGATGTTACCGCTCTCGTCGTACTGTATCTCCTCGTAAAGCGCCGGACCGAGTCCCATCGTCAAGCCACCGTGAATCTGACCTTCGACGATCATCGGATTGATGATGTTTCCGCAATCGTCGACTGCCACAAAGCGGCGTATCTTAACCTCGCCCGTGCCTTTATCGATGTCAACGACACAGATGTAGCTCCCGAAAGGATAAGTGAGATTAGGTGGATCGTAATAGTTAACTGCTTCAAGTCCGGCTTCCATCCCGGGAGGATGATTCGTATACGCTGCGAGTGAGATCTCCTGAATGGTTTTTGCGCGATCAGGAGAGCCCTTGACGAAGAATTTTCCAACTTCCCATTCGAGATCATCCTCGTGAGCCTCGAGCAGGTAAGCGGCAATCTTCCGCGCCTTGTCTTTGATCTTTCTACAAGCCACGGCACACGCTGCAGCGGCCACCGGAGTGCTGCGACTCGCATACGTTCCCAGTCCATATGGCGCCGTGTCAGTATCGCCTTCTTCCACAAGCACGTTATCGACGGGAAATCCAAGTTCCTCGGCGATGATCTGCGCGTAAGTCGTCTCGTGACCCTGGCCTTGTGACTTCGTACCAAACCGCGCAATGACCTTGCCAGTTGGATGCACCCGAATCTCGGCGCTGTCGAACATCTTGATACCAAGGATGTCGAAATGTTTTGAGGGACCAGCGCCGACGATTTCGGTGAAACTGCTAATACCGATTCCCATCAACTCACCGCGGGCCCGTTTTTCAGCTTGTTCTTTTCGCAATGCGGAGTAACCGATCTTGTCCATCGCCAACTGTAGTGCGCCGGCATAGTTGCCGCTGTCGTACTCCCAATCGAGTGCAGACTTGTAGGGAAACTGTTCCGGCTTGATGAAATTCTTCATCCGAAACTCCGCCGTATCCATTCCCAGCTCGTGGGCCATCAGGTCTGCCATGCGCTCGATTGTGTGCACGGCTTCCGTGACGCGAAATGAACAGCGATACGCAATGCCACCCGGAGGTTTGTTGGTGTAAACGCCGTCCACTTCGACGTGTGCCGCTTTCAAATCGTACGAACCGGTGCAAATATGGAATAGTCCGGCCGGAAACTTCGAGGGGTTCGCGGCTGCGTCCGCATAACCGTGGTCAGCGAGTGTCTTAATGCGCAGGGCCGTAAGCTTGCCGTCTCTGTTGCCGGCAAGTTCCGCCGTGATGTGATAATCGCGTGCGAACGAATCTGCCTGGAGGTTCTCCATTCGATCTTCGATCCACTTCACCGGTTTGCCGGTTAACACTGACGCCGCGACAGCAATGACGTAGCCCGGGTAAACCGGTACTTTGCCGCCAAAGCCACCACCGATATCAGGCGAAATGATCTGAATCTTCTCTTCCGAAAGACCAACATGGCCGGCAACGAGTGCAAAAACGGTACGAATTGCATGCGGTGCTTGCGTGGTCATCCAGACAGTTAACTTACCTTTGACTTTGTCAAAATGAGCAACGCAACCGCACGTCTCGATCGAGGAAACATGGATACGAGGAATATAGATATCTTCTTTTACCGTGACCTCCGCATCCCGGAACAATTGATCGGTGGCCTCACGGTTACCCCATTCCCAGTGCCAGATATGATTGTCTTTCTTGTCCTTCTTATCGGTACGCAAAACAGGTGCGTCGGGTAGCAGCGCTTTTTTCGGATCGACAACAACTGGCAGTGGTTCGTAATCGACCTCAACTGCTTCGACTCCGTCCGCGGCGACGTAGCGATCAGTTGCAAGGACCCCGGCAACTTCCTGCGCCTGATACATTACTTTCTCGACCGGCAGGACCATCTGCGTATCCGACATCAATGTCGGCATCCAGTGGAGGTTGTACTTTTCCAAATCCTTTCCGGTAATCACTGCGAGTACACCAGGAATAGCCGTGGCTTTGGAGGTGTCGATGTTTTTGATAGTGGCGTGCGCGTACGGACTGCGCACTATGTCGAGATAGAGCATGCCAGGCAGATTTACGTCGTCGACGTAATTACCCTGACCGCGAAGGAAGCGCGGATCTTCTTTGCGTTTGACGGAGTGGCCCATGCCACCGATTTCGGGTGATGTCTTTGGCGCCATCTCTATGCACCTCCCTCGCGCATCTTCTGAGCCGCGTACTGATATGCCTTAACGATATTGACGTAGCCGGTGCAGCGGCACAGGTTGCCGGAGATCGCGTGACGGATCTCGTCTTCACTCGGATCGCTGTTCGCTTGCAGGAAGGCATATCCGGTCATCAACATTCCGGGAGTACAGTAGCCGCATTGCAGACCATGTTCCTGAAAGAAGCCGTCCTGCAACGGATGTAGTTTGCCGTCCTGTTCTAGACCCTCAACGGTGGTGATTGAACGTCCATCAGCTTGAACGGCGAAGACGGTGCACGACTTAACGGGGCGGCCATCCATCACGACTGTGCAGGCGCCACAGTGGCTGGTGTCACAACCAATGTGTGTGCCCGTGAGCCGCAAGGTTTCACGAAGGAAGTGGACCAGCAGCAAACGTGGTT
Organism: Acidobacteriota bacterium; assembly: GCA_046726175.1. GTDB lineage: Bacteria > Acidobacteriota > Blastocatellia > Pyrinomonadales > Pyrinomonadaceae > PSRF01. The sequence continues at coordinate 3,099 of JBKPAC010000042.1, read as the reverse complement.
CGATGTCGGCGCTCTGTTCCACCCCATTGACAGTTACTTTGATTGGCACTTTCGACATCGTTAGGCTCCTCTCTTCGCGCGGTTCAGCGCCGTAGCGAGAGCTCGTGCGGTAAGAACACGAATGAGATCGCGCTTGTAATCGGCTGAACCTCTGATGTCATCCATTGGCTGCGACTCTGAGGCTGCCAGTTCGGCTGCTTGTTGGATGCTGTCCTCATCTAGTCTCTTACCCAGCAAAAATGCTTCAGTCTGTTTCGCCTTTATCGGAGTCATGCCGACATTCGTGAGGCCGACGCCGGCATATTTGCAAACCTCGCCATCGTCGAGCGTGATTTGCACCGCGACACCTGCGGTTGCGAAATCGCCGACCTTTCTTTCCAGTTTCAGATATGCGCCTCCACTTCGCGGTGGCGGAAGCGGAATTCTGATCTCGGTAAGAATCTCCTCTGGTTCCAGGGCGGTGGTGAAGAGGCCGGGAAAGAAGTCTTTAATCGCGATCTCTCTCTGTCCTTTCGGTCCGGTCGCAACCACTGTCGCTCCGAGTGCCAGCATCGTTGCTGGGTGATCATTAGCCGGATCGCCGTGAGCGAGATTGCCGCAGACTGTCGCCTGGCTGCGCACGAGCGGATCAGCGATCACCCTTGCGGTGTCGCGGAGAATCGGAAATCTTGTTTTCACCACGGCTGACGACTCGAGTTCGTGTTCGCGGGTTAGTGCGCCGATGCGAAGATGGCCGTCACTTTCCGAGATGTAGTCAAGACCAGGTATGCGATTGATGTCGACGATGTACTCAGGCGAAACGAGTCTTAACTTCATCATTGGTATTAGGCTTTGGCCGCCAGAGAGTAACTTCGCTTCTGGTCCAAGCTTCTGCAACAGCGCGATAGCTTCGTCTAGGGTGCGGGGAGAGAAGTACTCGAAGCTCCGAGGTATCATAGGAGGTCCCCCTTCCTACATCGGAATCGGTTTTGAGTTCAATCTGATCGTATCAGTCGGAAGGCCATGATCATACGAGGCAGGAGTAGTAACGTCAACATTGGTCCAGAGTTAGAGTGCTGCTTTCTCCAACTCTGTGGAAGCTTTCTTCACTGCAGAGCAGTGACATGTTTATAGTTGTGCACCGCAAGAAATGTGGCGCTCCGTTTGGAGCGCGATGTGTTGCGAACTTGACCAGAAGCGTCGGCGCTCCTAACGGAGCGAAACGAAAAAAAATACATAACTGGCTATAAACATGTCACTCCTGCGGAGTGAAGAGAAGACCATCAGAGTATTGTCGGCGCGGAGGTGAATGATGCCGTTTAAGATTGAAGAACGTTTCGAAGTGCAAGCGCCCGTTGAGCGTGTATGGAAATATCTAATTGATCCGAAGAGGGTGGTTGAGTGTCTTCCGGGTGCTGAGTTGATTGAGCAGCAGGACGAGCGCACGTTCCTCGGCATGATCAAAGTGAAAGTTGGACCGCTGTCTATGTCTTATAAAGGTCAGGCGCAGTTCACCGAACTAAACGAGCAGACGTATCAGGTTCGGATGGTGGGAGAAGCTCGCGAGGTGGGCGGTTCAGGATCCACCAGGGTCTCAATGCTGAGCACGGTCGCGTCGCTGGCGACTGGAGGCTCCGAGGTTTTGGTTAACGCGGAGATTGACCTCGTTGGAAAGATCGTTCAATTCGGACGCGGCATGATTGAAGAAGTATCGCGGCAAATGTTCCGTCAGTTCTCGACGTGCGTAATACAGCAGTTGGAAGTTGCTGACGAGTCGCAGCCTGCGAACAAACCGGCTGAACACGAAACGAAAGCTATAACCGCAACTCCGCTCGCCTTTCGCGCTCTCTGGGCTATCATCGTGCGGTTCTTCAGCCGGTTGTTTGGGGGTGCTGACACAAAGAAGCACTAAAGAGCGGAAGATTTATTGCGTCACACGACCGCGGCCCGAGCCTTGCCCGCTCAACCGAACGCGCACGCGGCGCAGCCAGTGTCGTGATATAGAAACTGCTTAAAGATCAGTTTATTCAGCTTTCTTTCGTGGATCATCCGACGGGTTCACGTAGTTGATCTCCCAAGGACCCTCACCATGAAGTTGAATCACTGTTTCTTCGGAGGCCCATGCGAAATGCCTCATCTGAGGCGGAAGAAAGCCGAAAGTTCCCACGGGCATGCCATTGCCCTTCGACTCGTCAAACTTCTCTCCCATGCCAAGATTGAACTTGCCTGATATGACAGTGACGTGTTCAACCTTCCCGTGCCAGTGCGGCGGAATCTTGTAACCGGCAGGCATGGAGACTCGCATCGTATACAGACCGGGATTGAATGGATTACCCTCCAACACCGCAAGCTTCGCTCCCGCAGGAAGTGCATTGGGAGCATCCATCCACTTGATATCTGTTGGCGTGAAGAGTCCGTGGTCGGCCATTTTGGTAGCCTCTTGACTAAGCACAATGGCAACCGTTGAAATGATTAGAGCAATTCCGACAATAATTCGCTTCATCGCTTAGATTCCTTTCTCCTTTGGTTGGGTTAGATCAGGTTGAAACTTCAAATCTTTATTGCGGCTTGAACGCGTAGAGCCGACCCCGGCGCGTCCCGATGTACAGAACACCTTCATTCCCGCCGATACCACCAATTGGACCCGTGAATTTATATGTCCATTGCCGCTTGCCATCGGTTAATTGCAAGGCATCAACTCGGCCGTCTTCAGTCCCTACGATTGCCAGCCCCTGCCACACATACGGACGAGACGAAGACCATGGCGTCGTAGAGTCCTGCGTCCATTGTGGTTTGTCTAATGACTTCGGCAGACATATAAGCGTCTTCTCTCCGATATGAGTAATCAGCGAATCTCGAGAGAGCACAAACTGCCAATACAATTCTGCGCTGGCAACAAACTCTCTCATGACTTCGCCAGTCTTGCTGTTCAGGTGGTAAATACGCTTACCGGCAGTTCCCGCATAAAGAGACTCGGTAGATAAAACCAACGAACTGATGCGAGAACCTAAATCTCTTTCCCATAGTGCTTTTCCAGTCGCGGAATCAAGCGCGTAGACTTTTCCATTCAGCGCACCGAAGAAGATTAGATTTGCTCTACCCACTCGAGTGATATTAATG
>JBKPAC010000041.1:0-19523 GCA_046726175.1 Acidobacteriota bacterium | reverse complement strand
CCCTGACCCGAGTCGACGCCTCTGCTGTCACTGGCCTCCCTTTCGTTGCGTGCGCGGCACATTAGCCCAGGCCACGTGCTCCCGTAACGAAAGCAAGCTGAAAAGATGCCGAAATCTTCCTGCAATAGGCGACTGGCGCGTCTCTCGTCGGCTTGCGGAGACGCTTCATGTTCCGGAAAGATGTAATGATTCGAGACGAGAAGCTTCCACTCTTCGGAGACTACGTGTTCGACACAGCGCGCGGATGCCTCCTGCGCGACGGTCGACCTGTGCACCTGCGTCGTCAGTCTTACGACGTGCTCAAGCACCTAGTCGAAAATCGTGGCCATCTGATCAGCAAAGACAAGCTGATCGAAGAAGTCTGGCAAGGGCGAGCCGTAACGGATGGGTCGCTCCAGAAATGTATAGAGGAAGTGCGCGAAGCTCTCGGACCTGATGCGCGAAAGTATGTTCGCAACGAACGCGGTCGTGGTTACATTTTCGACCCGGAAATCGTAGAGAACGGTGGCCCTTCTCGCGAATCACATCAAGCGAAGAACCGCACGATCCCGGCCGTGCTGGTTTTGTCGATCTTAGTCATAGCTGGTGCTGCCGCTGCGTTTGTTTTTGCAAAGTACTTCTCAGCTCGATCTCCGGAAATTAATTCGATTGCGGTTCTGCCGTTCGTAAATGCGAGCGCTGATCCAAGTGCGGCATATGTTTCTGATGGACTGACGGAAAACTTGATTGACGAGCTCGCAAAATCGCCCGATCTCAAAGTGATAGCCCGAAGTTCGTCATTCACTTACAAAGGCCGAGACGTTGACGTTCAGGATGTGGGCCGAGCTCTCGCGGTGACTGCGGTTGTAACCGGAAGCCTTGAGCAGCGTGGCGATAGTTTGGTCGTAAGTGCCGAGCTGGTTGACGCTCGAGATCGGTCACGTCTGTGGGGTGGGCAATACACACGCAAGATGAATGAACTGCAGCAATTGCAAGGTGAGATCGCACGCGCGATTGCCGGCAAGCTGCAAGTACGATTGATCACCGCTCAGCAACGACAACTGTCGAAACATCACACCGTGAACCCTCAAGCATATGAGCTCTATATGAATGGTTTGTTCCACTACAACCAAGGCTCAAGCAACGGGATCATAAGGGCGCTGGAGTACTTTAATCAGGCTGTGTTGTTGGATCCGAATTTTGCGCTCGCTTGGGCCTGGGTGAGTCGCGCGAACAACAACTTGGGCGGAAATAGCCTGCTGAACCCGAAAGAGACTCAGGCAAAAGCTAAAGCGGCAGCGCAGAGAGCGCTTGAGTTGGATGAAACGTTGGCTGACGCACACTTCGCACTCGCGCGAATCAAGCGGGATGAATGGGATTGGAACGGGGCCGAACAGGAATACAAACGGGCGATCGAATTGAGTCCAAGTCTTGCATTCGCCCGTGCCGGGTACGCGGACTTTCTATCAACCATGACGCGACATACCGAAGCGTTAAGTGAGATTAAGCGCGCACAGCAGTTGGATCCGATGTCTGTCAGGCTGAAACGTCGCGAGGCGTGGTTCTTGCATCTTGCGCGGAGAACTGATGAAGGAATCGCACTGATGCGTAAAATGTTGCACGAGGCTTCGCCGCCGCATTACGGTCTGGGCTTTATGTACGAGAGCAAGGGACTGTATGAACAATCGATTCAGGAATTTCGTGCGATGATCGCAATCGATGGCGAAAGGACAGCGAATCTCTGTTACTTGGCAGGTGCGCTCGCAGCCGCGAGAAGAAAGAAGGAAGCATTGCAGATCGTTGAGCGGTTGAATCGATCAAAGGATTACGTCTCACCCACCGAGCTTGCGGCTGTTCATGCGCGGCTGAAAAATACGGAAGCGGTAATCACCCTGTTGGAGAAGGCCTATGTCGAGCATGATCCTCAGCTGCAGATCTTAAACGTCGACCCTTTTTTTGATTATCTTCGCTCCGATCCGCGCTTTCAGGATCTTCTAAGGCGTGTCGGTCTTCCGTCGTCATTGGCAAGTGGGTGATCGATTTTTTTGGTGCTTGAAGAGTAGGAAGTCTCCAGAATTAATTCGCAAAGCCCGCGAGAGACCCATAAGAGAGGACCCGAAGAATGCGTTACTATGCCGCAGTTGCATTCCTAATCATCACGCTAGTAGCTCCCACCACGACATTCTCTCAGCAGCCCACAGCAACGCCACAGGGTACTCAAGCCCAAGCCCCTGCCGTCGATCCGAACGATCCGATTGAGCGCATTAGAGAAGAAGGATTAAAACGCTCGCAGGTGATGGAAACGCTTAGCTATTTAACCGACGTCATTGGTCCACGTTTAACCGGCTCGCCAAATATGAAGCGAGCTAACGAATGGACGCGCGATCGACTGGGTAAGTGGGGACTCCAAAAAGCGCATCTTGAATCATGGGGACCTTTCGGCCGAGGCTGGCTGTTGAAGGGTTTCTCTGCTGAGGTAATCGAGCCGCAGTCAATTCCATTGATTGCGTATCCAAAAGCGTGGTCCCCGACGGCCAGTATTCCCCTCGCGGACGTGGTCTACCTGGATGCCAGGGAACAAGCTGATCTCGCTCGGTTCAAGGGTCAACTGAAAGGCAAGATCGTTCTCCTTGGCGTGATGCGTGATGTCGCTGCTCACTTTGATCCGCAAGGAACTCGTCTGACTGAGAAACAGCTGCTTGCGCTCGCTGATTCAGGGGATCCTGATGCATCGGGTGCTGCTGCGGCTCTCGTGGCAAATCCTCGCATTCAAGAATTCATTAAGAGTCGAATCTTTGCAGCTCAGGCATTGCAGTTTATTAGCAATGAAGGAGCGGCACTACTCGTCTTTCCCAGTGAGGGTGACGGCGGAACGATTTTTGTTGACGGAGCCTTCGTGCCACACGACTTGGACATGTCGTCGCCGATGGCCGCAATGCGCAGTCTATTTTTTGAAGGCCCGCAACCATATGACGAGAACGTAAAATCAGTAACGCCGCAGATTGTACTTTCGATTGAACACTACAACCGCCTCGCACGCATGATTCGAGCCGGCGAGAGGGTGCGCATGAAAGTGTCTCTCGAAACTCAATTCACGAGTAACGATTTGATGGCTTACAACACGATCGCTGAAATTCCGGGTTCAGATAAAGCAGACGAGATAGTAATGGTCGGAGGCCACATGGATTCGTGGCATTCCGGCACGGGCGCCACAGATAACGGTGCCGGTGTCGCTGTTGCAATGGAAGCTGTTCGGATTATTCAGGCTCTAGGTGTGAAGCCACGACGGACGATTCGCATTGGATTGTGGAGCGGGGAAGAGCAGGGACTGTTCGGTTCGCGCGCATACGTCGCGCAGCATTTTGGCAAACCGGCAGATGATTCGAAGGACGCGAGCTTCATGCGGATGATCCAGGGCGGCATCGCTTCGAAGATCATGCGCGGCGAGGAGTACGACAAACTGTCTGCTTATTACAATCTGGATAACGGTACTGGAAAGATTCGAGGCGTCTACTTACAAGGGAACGAAGCGGTGCGGCCAATCTTTCGAGAGTGGCTACAACCGTTTCGCGATCTCGGAGCGTCGACGCTAACAGCCTCAAACACTGGTGGTACAGATCATCTTTCGTTTGAGGAGGTTGGGTTGCCGGGCTTCCAATTTATCCAGGATCAAATCGAATACGATTCACGCACACATCATTCAAACCAGGATGTGTTTGATCGAATCCAGGGCGACGATATGAAGCAGGCCGCCACAATCATTGCCGCGTTTCTCTACAATACAGCGATGCGTGATGAAAAGCTGCCGCGGAAGAAACTACCTGGCCAGTAATTGTTGACACTCTTAGCCGCCAATTACTTTCACGCTCGAATCAGTCTCGAGCGGGATCGGTTGGTCTTAGGTTTAGGCAATAACAGGTCAACGGTGTAATCGGGGGCTGCACTGCTCAATCTCACAGCTTCTTTGAGGCTGGGGTTTGCCGCCAACTCTTTTCCCGAGACGAATGAAGTCTTGTCATACACCAACACGATTGTTCCCAACTTCAGCATCCGACTGACTTCGCGAGCGGCGAACACCGGTACGCGAATGCATCCGTGACTTGCCGGCTGAGTTGGAACACTTAGATATCCGTGTATGGCTACGGCGCCGCTGATGTAATTAGCGTAATAGACGGTTCCCCGAATACCATCTTCCCAGCCGTAAGATTTGTCGTAGACGACAAATCGGCCGCGCGGAGTGTGCGCTACGCTCTCCTGGCCATCCTCCATGAACGGCTTGCCGCTGCCCGTCGACACACGCAGAACTCTCACGCGGCCTTCTTCATCGATACTCATCAATACCTGACGATCGAGGTCTACTTCAACGTGAGCGTAGTCAGATTCGCGCGGGCGGGGTACGTTGCTTGTGCGGATCGCCTCAAGCTCACTCATCGTAAGTCTGCCGGAAATAGGTCGTCCCTCCCAGTTTTGGAACGCAATCAAGGCGGCGCGCGAAGCAGCATCAAATAGCCCATCAACTGGTCCGGTCCAATAACCCAGTTCGGAAAGCCGCCGTTCAGCCTCTTTGGTTTGCGGTCTGTTGAGTTTTGTTTCTTGACGGGCGAGTGTCTGCGCGCTCGAAATTAATGATACTGAAAGAAGGAAACCGATTGTCTGAAGAACCTTCATGCTTGCGCTCCTAATGTTCATGCCTTCAAACGGAACATAAGAGCAGCAACAACTGACAGTCAAGTACCAGAGCCACACTCGGCGTTGCTGTGCGACACGACGGGTGAAACGTTCCTGGTATTCACGCGATGTTATAAACGCGGATCTAAATCTCCACGGCCTTTTTTGCATTTTCACAGCACAACGTATAACGTCTTATGCAACACACGAAGTATGGGCGCTCGCACAAAATTCGTCGCGTGGGTCAAGCGACTCGGCTTCTTCGGGTTTCTCTTCTTTCTGGTGAAGGGACTCCTGTGGTTGCTTGTTCCAGCATTGATTGCCATCCTCGCTAACTGAAGTTTGCTTACCCACAAAAGCATTGACATGAACCGCCTCCCGCTCTACTATATCGCCGCTCGATATAGTTTGTAAGATTGTGAGTGTCTCGATCGCGTGTCGAAAAACGTCGATCAAAATCCTGCAGACTGGTTGCCGTTGACGCCGTCAATGTTCCATATCCTTCTGGCTCTTGCGGACAAGGAACGGCACGGTTATCACATCATGCGGGAGGTTGATGAGCGCACGAACGGGAACGTAAAGCTCGGACCTGGTACGCTTTATGGATCAATTAAGCGCATGGTTAACGAAGGATTGGTAGAAGAGCTTGACGAGCGGCCTGATCCGGAGCTCGATGACGAACGGCGCCGTTATTATCGTCTGACGGATTTTGGTTTTCGTGTAGCTAAAGCAGAAGCTCAACGTCTCGAGCAGTTGGTTAAGTCTGCACGGGCCAAAAAGTTGTTGCCCCGGACGAGGGCGAGCTGATGAAAACATTTCTGGGAAGAAAAGTGTATTCGGTCCTTTTGCTCGCCTATCCAAAAGAGTTTCGGAATGATTACGGACCCCAGATGGCGCAACTGCTGCGCGACGGCGAGCGAGACGCACCGAACCGGCTCGCCTTAATTGAACTTTGGATACGCACGTTGTCGGACCTTCTTCGCACTGCTCCGCGTGAGCATTGGCAGAATCTAAGAAAGGGAGACGGTTTTATGAGCAAGCTTCGCACTGACCTCGCCGCGATCGGCGGATGCCTGTTGTTAATCATCGCAGCTGCGGTCTTACTGAGCTTCGGTCGATCACATCAAGTTCCCGTAATCCTGGTGTTTGGTTATGTGCTGGATGCGATTGTGGTGACGGGCATAGTTGGGAATGTGATTGTTTTCCTGCTAGCCAGGCTAACCAGGTTTCAACCGCTGAGAATTGCTTTTTGGACATTTCTATTAGTCTGCGGAGTATTGCTGATTGCTGCACTAGCTCTAGCTGGACGTGTCGATCCGAGTTTCAGCGCCGCACTAGCCGCGAACGTTTTGATCGGGTACGTAGTTAGCTTCTTCTTCTGGTACGGACTTCACTGGCTCTGGACGCAAAGCGTGAAACCCTCTGCAACCATTTAATCTGCGGATATACTCCCAGATCGATGGACCCGAGAATCCGCAAAGTCATCTGCGCCATTACCGCAATCGTAGTGCTGTCATTTCCGGTCGCAGCCCAGAATCGTGCCGCGCAGAGAAGCATCTTCATCTTTCATACAGACGAATTCTGGTTGAACCTCCATCACTTTCTGTACGTGCTCGGTCGTGCCCAGAACAACGAAAGAGATGCATCACGTGAGGCAGTGGCAGGAGCTCCATCTGATCAGGAGCGCGGACTAGCGAAGTTAACCGCGAACGACCAAAAGATCTGGCGTGACGCTGTCGCTGCGTATGCTGCTGGTCCAAGTAAGAAAGATGTTCTTTTCGACGATCCGCTCCCAAGTATCACGAGGGCTCTAGCAGCTGCAGGCGATGCTCAATCCTTTACAGGAGCTGAGGTCGATCCTGCAATTGCGACGATTCTTCAGCGAGCCGCTCCAATTTACCGGAAGGCATGGTGGCGGAATCATCGTGAGGCGAACCGGCGATGGGCAAAATCCATTCGAGGGCTGGTCGATCGGTACGGTGCGACCGTTCTGACCTTAATCACAAATGCGTACAAAATGGAATGGCCTGGGTCAGGCTTTCCAGTTCATGTGTCCGGATACTCAAACTGGGCAGGAGCTTATTCAACCAGGGGCAACCTGCTTGTCCTTTCCAGTCAAAGCCCTTCACTTCAAGACGTGTACGGTCTCGAAACTATCTTCCATGAAGGCATGCACCAGTGGGACGGCCAGATGTTTGAAGTCCTCCGTGCGCAAGCGACAAAAATCAGCAAGTACTTCCCGCGCGGCTTGGACCACGCCCTCATCTTCTACACCGCCGGCGCTGCAGTTCGACACACGATTCCGGAGCACGTGCCTTATTCAGACAAGTTTGGCATCTGGCAGCGCGGCTTAGGATCGTTCAAGGCTCCGTTGGATGAGATCTGGAAGCCATATCTCCAAGGGCAGGGAACGCGAGATGAAGCCCTGACGGCACTGATTAAACGCACCGCGATCGACCCACGGAAATAATCGCCGGCCATTATTCGTCTTTAAGCATCCCCCGAAGTTGCTCTCTGAACTCCGGAGTATTCTCATGACCATGAACAGCAATCGCATGCTGAACTGCTGCCTCGAGCACTTCGTCTTCGGTGCCGGATAGTTTTAAGGTACAGCCTTTCTCGCTGGGGTATTCCCGACAGTCAATAGATTTCCGCGTTTGTTGAGCTGGTGTTGCTGACATAAGAAGCTCCTTTTCTCCGGAAGTGCGCGGAAGTCTACCTTTACCGCGCTTATCAATCAACCTCATGAACCGCGACTTGAAGGTGCCCCAGTACTAAAAAGAGTTCTTCTAGCACCGGACGACGTCCTATATTAAACTCTCCTACGCTCTAACTATTCAGCTCGCCTGTTCACATTCAGCTTGCCCCGGATTCCACTTCTACGGAAGATGGTTCATTGGCAGACCTCCGATGACGCCCGAACACTGGCAACGAGCAAAGCAAATCTTCAACTCCGCGTTGGGACTTGAACCGTCTCAACGACCCGCCTACGTCTCAGAAGCTTGCGGTGACGATCAGGAACTTCGCAATGAAGTTGAATCTTTGATCGCTGCGCACGAAAAAGATGGAAGCTTCATAGATTCTCCCGCGTTCGAGCGTTCCACCGTGTTCACGAAGGAGAAAGCTTCTGAGTTGAAGCCAGGTCAGACTTTCGGTTCGTACGTAATTAAATCTTTCATCGGCCATGGAGGAATGGGTGAAGTTTATCTCGCCAACGATACTCGTCTGAGTCGTAAGGTCGCGCTGAAAATCCTGCCTGCATCGGTCCTACGAGATGTAGAACGCATGCGTCGTTTCGAGCAGGAGGCGCGTTCAGCGTCAGCCTTAAACCATCCAAACATCATTACTATCTATGAGATCTCCAACCCACACTCAACATTGATGATAGCCACGGAGTTTGTTGAAGGCGCAACGTTGCGACAGCGCATGGCAGCTGGCCCGTTAAACCTCCGCGAAGTGTTGAGTATTGCTGTTCAGACCGCTGATGCATTGTCAGCGGCGCACAAGGCCGGAATTGTTCATCGCGACATCAAGCCTGAAAACATAATGATTCGTCCGGACGGCTACGTGAAAGTTCTTGACTTTGGTTTAGCCAAACTAGCGGAACCAAATCTTGTTGAATACCTGAGTGAGGCGCCGACGCAGATAAGAACGGGATCCGGAATCGTTGTGGGAACGGTGGGCTACATGTCACCCGAACAGGCCCGCGGCCTTTCAGTGGATGCTCGCTCGGATATTTTCAATGTGGGCACCGTGATTTATGAAATGATAGCGGGACAGCCACCATTCACGGGCCAAACTCCCAGTGATGTCTTCGCCGCGATACTAAAGTCTGAACCTCAATCGCTGTCCGTGGTTGCACCTGAGACGCCTCCCGAGCTGGTTGCGATCGTTGACAAAGCACTCAGAAAGGATCTCAACGAGCGATACCAGGATATAAATCAGATGCTGTTGAGTCTGAAGAGTGTCAAGGAAGATCTGGATTTTCAAGCAAAGCTCGATCGCTCGAAAGCGCCTCATCAGAAATCCAATGCCAGGCCAGCCGCCGAAACCGGCGTAATCAAATCACCTGTAACTGAACCCGCAATTTCTGTCATAGATCATTTACGCAAAAACAAACTTGCGGCACCCATTGCATTGTTGGTTGTGATCGTTGCTATCGGCGGACTGTACCTGGCTTTCAAACGTGTTCGAACACCGCCACCAGTCAACGTGCAAGTAGCGGCACCCACACAGTTGCTGCAGGCGACTCAAATTACAAGCTGGGCGGGATTCGATTGTTATCCGGCGCTTTCACCAGACGGAAACTCCTTGGCGTACAGTTCGGATCGTACTGGCAGCTTCGAGATTTACATCAAACAGCTGACTGCTGGTGGACGCGAGGTGCAGTTGACATCCGACCAATCGGAAAACTTCCAGGCGGCCTGGTCACCGGATGGAAAGTTGATCGCCTACGCGTCGAAGAAGCACGGTGGCATTTGGGTCGTACCCTCTTTTGGCGGTGTAGCGAAGCAACTAACGGAAACCGGCTCCTATCCATCGTGGTCTCCCGACGGATCACAGATAGCGTTTCAATCCGGTGGTATCGGCGATGATCTTGGTGCTATTGCGTCGGGCGCGCTATTACCTTCCGTCATCAAGGTAATTCCAGCGCAGGGCGGTGAAGCAAGACAAATCACTCAGGTTGGAATCCCTGCTGGAGGTCATGGTGCACCTGCATGGTCACCAGACGGTAAACGAATCGCATTCGGTTGCTATGATCCTGAGGGGACCGACGTGTGGACCATCTCGATAACGGGAGGCGAACTAAAGAAACTTCACAGGGGTTACGATCCTGTCTACTCGCGCGATGGCAGGACGATCTATTTCGCTTCTTTTGGTCAGAACCTGAATTTTGGTATTTCGAAAATAGGGATATCCGAAGCTGGTGATCCGGTTGGTGACCCGGTGCAAATTGTTGGTTCTGCAGTAGGTCGTTACAAGCGGCTCACGATGTCGGGGGACGGAAAAAAGGTTGCGTACGGAACCGTCGCAATCAATAGCAATATTTGGGCTGTTCGCTTATCTGCGAAAACATCAGAAAGTTCTGGTCAGCCCGTCGCTCTGACACGCGACACCAGTTTTCGTAATTCCAACCCAGCGTTTTCTCCGGATGGGACTCGAGTTGCTTACCACATAACTCGCGTTGGCACTCCGTCGGATATTTACCTGATGGACGCTGATGGAGGAAATCGAACTCAACTAACCACAAATCCTCAAACTGATGAACGACCAACCTGGTTTCCAGACGGTGAGCAGTTAGCCTTTCTTTCAAGACGAGCAGGCACGGTCGAAATGTGGGCGCTCAGTCTTAAGAGTGGTCGCGAGAGAAAGCTGTTTGCGCTGGCGCAGGACATAACGTTTCCCCAGTTGTCTCCGGATGGTAAGCAAATTGTGTTCAATTCGAAGAAGAGCGGCACGACAAATCTTTGGGTGGTTCCGATCGAAGGAGGCGAGCCCAAACAGCTTACATTCGACAAAGAATCAATGGGTTTTCCGTGCTGGTCACCTGACTCGCGGTACATTGCGTTTGAGATGAAGCGAGGAGACGACAATTTCCTGTCAATGATTCCGAGCACCGGAGGCGATGTGGTCCAACTGAATTTCGGCCACGGTCAGAGCTGGCCACACAGTTTCTCAAAGGACGGCGACAAAATCGCCTTCGCCGGCTTCAGAGATGGCTATTGGAATGTGTGGTGGTACTCGCTCAGCGCGAAGGAAGAGAAGCAGCTGACGCACTACAAGAAGCTGAACGCCTTCGTACGCTACCCCGCCTGGTCCCCGCTGGGTGATCGGATTGCGTATGAGTATGCCGAGACCACAGGAAATATCTGGATGGTCGAGGTGAAGTAGGCCACGTCCGCGTTCATCCGCGGCTAAATCCTTTCACACGTCAAACTGTATGGTTGGCTTCGATCCCTTCACGACTACGCCTCCTCGATCGCCCGGCGTGACCGATCCGAATCGCTCTGCATAAACTTCAGGCAAAGGACGCGCGTTTGGCGGCGCTAACCAGAGCCGCAGCAGGTGACGCTTGCGTTCCGGCTCGGGGTAATCTTCGAATGCGGTGCGATCGTGCAGAATGGTGTGATTGTGTACGAGCTGAATATCTCCGGCTTGGAGCTCCATCATCAAGTTTAGTTTTGGATCATTTGCGAGTTGATCCAACAGATCGAGTGCTTCGAGCTGGAGTTGCGTGAGTGGTGCGACACCTTGAAAGCGTCGTGCCGACTCGATGTATTGCCGCTGGTAGATCGTAGAAACTAATCCCGCGTGATAGTTAAACACTGGAATAGTGAAATACGGCTTGCCACCTTCAGGAACTTCACCGCGTCGATCCGTTTCAATCGGCTCCATTAAGACTTTCAAAAGGTCAGGCCTGCGTCGCCGCATCTCATTGAAGATCGTTGTGGACGACACGAGACTCGACAACCCTCCCGACTTCGCCGGCCTTAGGCACATGAGACCAACAACATCACACGAGTCCGTGTGATGTGTCTGGCGCTCTCTTGTCTGATAGATTCGGGCATTCGGATCATCGCTTGAGCGTCCCAGATCCTTCACATGCCCGAGCAAATGTCCCTCAGCATTCTGCATACGTAGGTTGCCGAGGTGCACACCGATCGCAAGAAACGCCATCGCTTCCTTCTTGCTAGACCACCTCCGCACCGGCAACCCTCTAATCAGCACAAACCCCCGCCCGTTCAGGACACCTGCGAGTAATTGTGGCAACCGTCGTCGGAGCGTAGAGAGGGGAACATCGCTAGCAGTGATCGATGCCAGGTCGAAGGATCGTTTGGTTGAGCTGAGCGCGAGTGTTGTCTTCTCGAGTTTCTCCGCCGCGTTGCGCACTTCGTCAATCTCGGCTTCCGAGAGGTGCTCGATCCAATCAGTCCGCGCCGCGAGATCCTTACCATACCAGGCGGAACAGTCGCTGATCTCAGGTGGCAAAGTGGTATCAGTTCCTAATAATGGCATTTCCTTTCTTTACGGTGAATTGTCATCATTGAAAACGTGCGGATGCATATCTCACATTGCACCTTCTGATGTGTGTTCAATTACGTCCTTGGGTGTGTATTGGATTCCGTGTTCCTCTAACCATTCCACGGCGATTTCTTTAAGCGCGTTTCGCTCAAACTGGTTCCACTTATCCTGAATACCAAAATCAGAGACGGCAGTATTGAATCTCCGGAACGCACCTTTGCCTTTGATGCTGCCTAACAACGCAACACTGATTCGTTGATTTGGGTATTCACGGCAAAACCGCTCCATAATCTCGTAGTTATCGATCTCGAAACTGTCGGGTAGCTGAATGAATTGATCGGACTGTTGCACCTCCCTGGCTTTTAGTACCAGGTCGCGCTGCCACTCTGGATACTGCGAAATGAGTTCATCCTCTTCCGCAGCCCTCAAATCCTCATCGGTGAGCATAACGATCTCGCCCGTGCGCTTATCGAGATAATGGGAATTAGAATCCACAGTCATCTCAAGCGCATTGATGACGTCTTGGAGTCTCACAACGGTCGCCATCAAACACCTCCCGCAGCTCCAGATTAAGCAGCTCTAACAGTATCGGGAGTTGGAGATCTTTGTAAACGGGGAACGAGGTCGGTACCGAAACCCGGGCCAAAGATCCATCAAAATCGGCGTTGCCCCGATTATCGCGTTGGAGCCGCGGATAAGCGCGGATCAAAAGAAAAAACTCCGGCGCGCGGGGCGCGCCGGAGCTGGGGAAGAGCGCCGTTGGGTAGAAAGGATCTGAACAATAGCCACACTGGCGTAGGGGGACTTGTATCTTGGAATCTCACCTCCTAGTTCTCGCGGCGGCGATGTTGGAGTAGCCGGAGTTGCCGGACGCGTTGAATGCTCTCACGCGGTAGCGATATCGAGTGGCCGGTAACAGGCCGTTGTCCGAGAAACTCGTCACGTTCGCACCCGTCTGGGCGATCTGCACAAAGTCCGTGCAGTTGTTGCCCTGACACCGTTCGATCTGGAATCCCTGCTCGTTATTTGAATTATCTGTCCACGTTAAGTCGATCTGACTCGTCGAAACAGCTGTCGCATCCAGATTGCTTGGCGCAGCAGGAAGCGGGTTCGGCGTCGGAGTCGGAGTTGGTGTCGGAGTTGGCGTTGGAGTTGGTGTCGGTGTGGGCGTTGGAACCGCACCGCATGACGCAAACTTGAATGTTCCAATCCGCGTACGCCAGTTGAAACTCGTTGTCGCGGTGTAATACTCATTCGTGTACCAGAACGTGCAATCGTCTATCGGATCCACAGTGAGCGCACTGTAATCACCCCAACGACTACTCGTACCCGTCTGACTTCCCGTTCCAGAAAACAGAGTCGCTTCACCCTGCGCGAGACTGTTCAACGGATCGCTCGCGAGCCTTCCCGCGTAGCGTAATTGCGGAAACAGCGAAGCACTCGAAGCGCTGTACCCAATCGCCAGATTTCCATCGCGATCCATCCCCGCACTTCCCATCCAGCGCCAGGTGGTGTCGGGTTGATACGTGCTCTCCTGAAAGACGGTAACTGGTCCCGCACTAACATTGCGCAACTCGAACCAGCGAATTCCGGCAACGGAAGAAGAGCTCACAGTGTAATTTCCAACCACAGATTCGTGGTCGCCGAACTTTCTGTAAGTCAGTCTGAACATCAGCCGGTCAGCGATCGCATCGAGTCGCGAAGTAGTTCCCGACTGTGGTACGCACGATCGAGTCGTCGGGCAGAGCTGCGTGAAGCCCGCAGCAGGTGGACTCGCGAACAACGTGAACGACGAGTTCGCGGGCGTGGCAAAGTCGGCGTGGAAATGAAACACGCGGTAGGTCCCACCGCCGGGCCACTCTACAAACGTCGCTGGCGTACCAGGCGTCGGTACGCTCCCTCCCTCAAGATCCGCTGGCAAATACGTTTCTTCCGAAGATCCACCCGTGATGCCAGGAGTGATGAAGGTTGCGGTCAGCCCGGACAACATCCTTGCGCGATCAAAAGCGAATGGCTGAGGGCCAAGAAATGCTGTGCCAGTTGAATTGAAAACATTCATGCTCATGTAATAGGCATCGGGCCAGACACCCAGGTGCGGATAATCGAAGAAGTTGGATCCCAGGTGGAAGTCGTACCGGAAATACGATCCAGTTGCGTCTCCCGATGTCGAGACTGCAATGCACTCATCGGTAGGAACCGAGACACCGGCGAATTGGGTGATGACCCACCGATCAGCCAGCTGATCGTAAAGCACGACCGGGTCACCGCTCCCATTGAATTCACAAACACCACCGAAGCCCTGCCAAAGAGTCGAAATTCCGGATGGACCAAGTAACGAAGCTCCATTTGTTTTGTCGAACACCTGAAATCCTTCGTTGACGATCTGCACGTACTGACTCGCTCCCACTTCGCCGTTTGTATCAGGCGGAGCGCAGTTGCACGCCACACCTGGATACGGAATGCCATTGAAATTTAGAAGAGGTGCGGGCATGTTCGGCGCCACGAAAGGTGTGAGCGCGTTACTGCGTTGGACCACCGGGTCGTCACTGTCTTTATGAAAATGAGGTATCTTAGGGTTCTCGTTAGCCTCTCGCTCGGGCCGAAAGTCCATTGGTTTTTGTTTCATTTCCCGTAGCGGGGGCGAGGTGTCGTTACGTATCGATGTGCCTACTGTGATGTTGCCTTGCCTGGTTTGGACAGGTACAAGAGGGCCAGCGACGGCTGGCGCCGTTTCTATTGCCGAGCTAATGAAGCGTTTTGCCTCGATTATCTGAGGAAGTAATATCAGCGCGATGGTTATGAGAGTTGCTCCAAGCACTACCAGTTTCGCTCGCATTTTCGTTCGTTCCTCCGATTGTCAACGATCTAAAGTAGTAGTTGTGCTCACACGAACGTTTGCCCGTGAGAAAGAGCACTAACCCATTCGGTTTGATTTGGGGTGGGTCAGACTTTGAGGCCTGCAAACTATCATAGTCGGTCACTACCAGCAAGAGTTTTCGTAGGATTGTCCGGATTCCTGGAATCCCCTCCTAGCCGCCTTCCTTAAAATACGAGGCCAAATATGCTGCGATCAGTTTTCTGCGCTCTCATATTCGTTGGAAATCTTTCAGCCGCCCTCGGTCAGACTCCTGTCCCTTTGAAGGTGCAGGTCAATGGTGTGGAGCTTCATTACATTGAAGCGGGCACGGGCGACGCAGTTATCCTGTTGCATGGTGGGACAGGCGACTATCGTTCTTTGCCGGTTGCATTTCAAGCACTCGCGGAGAAGTACCACGTCGTTTCTTACAGCCGGCGATATCACTTTCCAAATAAGAATCCCATCGTAAAAATCACGTCGGGATACGGAGTGGTTGGTCGTCCGGCAGTTGGGGTGAACAACTATTCCGCACTAGTCGAAGCCGAAGATCTGGCTGCCTTTATTCAAGAACTCAAGCTCCAACGCGTGCATCTGGTAGGTACTTCATATGGGGCGTTTACTGCACTTGCTCTCGCTCTTAAATATCCGGACATGGTGCGCAGCATGGTGATCACTGAACCGCCGATACACTCATGGATGAAGGGAAGTCCAGCTTATCGAGAGTTCATGACGAAGATCTGGGACCCTGCCCGAGCGGCCTTCAAGAAAGGAGATAAGGATCGGGCGATGAGAGTATTTGTCAACGGCCTCTTCGGTCCAAGTTATTTTGAGCGTCTGTCACCGTCTGTTTCATCAGCTATGATGGACAATGCTCAAGCAATGGAAGTGCTCGCACTGTCGTCGAATCCTTTCCCCTATTTGCCAAAAGATAAGATCAAGAATCTACATACACCGACGCTAATCATGACGGGGGCGAACACCGTAGCGCTTCACAAAGCGGTGGATGCAGAACTCGCACGCTTGCTGCCGAACGCGACGGCAATCACTGTCCCAAATGCCGGCCACGGAATCGCTCGGGATAATCCGACGGTATTTATGGCGAACCTGGTTGATTTTTTGGCGAAGCAGAAATGAGGTCAGTGATTTGAGTCGCCGATTTACGCGGATTATTTTTGAGGCGTGAGGTTTTTCATGCCCAGGGTTGACGGTCACATCAACCCTGGGGCGGTCCGCGGTTCCGTTGTCAGCGACTCTGGCGCGATTTAGTCTCGCGGGCGATAAAAGTAGTAATCGGCCGTGTAGGGAATATCAGCTATGGCACCGGTCGACGTACCCGGTGCAGTTGGAGCAAGACCACCTTTCGTATTTACTCGCTGTATGTAGGTGACCGAACCAAAGAGCCCTGGACCACTGGCAGTCACTGTCTGCAGAAGCAGCCAGGGAATCGCGGCCGGATCGGGTGTGCAACCCTGAACCCTTGTTGCGACCACTTTTCCACCGCTATTCGCTTCCCAGGTTGGTCCAAGATAGTGGACGCCGACCTTTTGATGAAATTCATCGTCTGCATACAGCGTTGCTACTGGTTCTACAAATACCCAGGCCGTGCCGTTCCATCGGTAACGCTGCACACCAACCGCAAACGCGCGGTAAGCAAGTCGATTTCCTGGTTGCACCTGTAAAGTATCGCAGAGCGGCGATGGCAGATCAGGCGGATCGATGTTGCTCTGCACTGGTGGAACCGGAATAGAAGCCTGCGTCAGCCCGGCTATGCTGAGCAGTACCACAAGCGCTAATACTTGTTTCGTTCTGTAACTACGCATCTTTCTCTCCTTAAGCTCATGTCGGGTTAATTGGTCCCTCCTTCTTAGAGTGCGTTTTTTTGGGAGAATCCATATCACGGCTGTGCAGAATTTTTTGGAGTGGGCCCCTACGATTTGCCGTTTGACTAATTTCAAATTGCTTGGTGGTCTGCTGCTTAATCTGGTCTAATAATCGGTAGCAGGCGGCAGGTTTTTCTGGAGATCACGATGACGACTCCTGCATCGCAAGACGTGACCCAACTCCTCATCGCGTGGGGCCAGGGCGATGAGGCAGCGCGAGACGAATTGATCCCTCTGGTTTACGAACAACTGCGCCGAATCGCACACCACCGGCTTCGTGGCGAACGCGCCGGACACACACTTCAAACCGCTGATCTGATCAACGAAGCCTATCTAAGATTGGTCGAGCAATCGGTTACCTGGCAGAGCCGCGCTCATTTCTTCGGAATCGCTGCGCGATTAATGCGCCATATTCTCGTTGACAAGGCGCGGGCCCGAAATCGAGTCAAACGTGGCGGCGATCTCCAGCAAATTTCGCTCACTGCAGCAGAGGGTGCACAAGAAGACAGCGCAGAGTTGCTCAAGCTTCATGAGGCGCTTGAAATCTTCGCCGAAGTTGATCCCCAAAGAAGTCAAATCGTTGAGCTTCGCTTCTTCGGCGGATTGACTGTTGCTGAGACCGCCGAGGTGATGGGCATTTCAAGTCCAACAGTCGAACGTGGTTGGCGCGCCGCACGTGCCTGGCTGCAAACAGAACTAGGTTAACCTTCCCGGAAAATGAATCCCGAGCAGTGGCGCAAGATCAATGAGCTTTTTGAAGCGGCTCTCGAGCTTCCCGCTGATGAACGTGCGACCTTCCTCGCCCATGCGTGTGCCGGAGACGAAGAGTTACGGCAGCGCGTCGAAGCCATGATCGCGGCGGACAGCCGGCAGTCCTTACTTATTGATCGTCCCGCTTATCAGGCGGTTAGCGGTTTCTCGACTTTTGGAAACCGATTTGACGTTCAGCCGAGTCTGAGCGGCGCAATGATTGGCGAGTACCGCTTAATAACGGAGTTGGCGCGCGGTGGAATGGGCAGAGTATACATGGCATTCGACACGCGACTTGGACGTACTGCCGCGCTTAAGGTTCTTCCCTCGAAGTCGGCAAGTCCCGAGCGGGTGATTCGTTTTCAACGCGAAGCGCGAGCTGCAAGTTCACTCAACCATCCGAACATAATCACGATTTATGACTTTGGTAATGCGAACGGACGTGACTTTATCGTTTCAGAGTTCGTGGATGGCCGAACGTTGCGGAGTTTTATTGCTGATCCCGATTTATCGTTTAATAAAATAGTCGACATCATTATTCAGGTCGCAAGTGCGCTCGATGCTGCACACACCGCCGGCATCGTTCATCGAGACATTAAGCCTGAGAACATAATGGTGCGGCCGGATGGCTACGTGAAGGTTCTCGATTTCGGACTGGCAAAGCTCACCGAGCAAAGTTCGAGCAGTGATGATTCGATCAGCGATTCCGCGAATACTGATTTTGAGACCCGTCCTGGAGCTCTCCTCGGCACGTTCAAATATATGTCACCTGAGCAGGCGCGCGGTCAGAAGGTTGACCGACGTACGGACCTGTTCAGTTTGGGCATAATCCTCTATGAGTTGGTAACAGGCAATCGCCCCTTCAAAGGTGAGACGCTGCATCACACAATGGTGTCAATCACAGACACCGAACCGCCGCCGATTGCAGATGTGGTAGAAACCGCACCCGATGGATTGCAAGAGATCATTACTCGCGCACTCGCAAAGGACAGAGAGCAGCGTTATCAAACTGCGCGCGAGATGTTGAATGACCTTGAAACTCTCAGAATCCAACTCGCTGAAGATGCTCGAATATTGCGATCCGAGCCTAAGGCTAGAGGATCAAGCGGCACGACAAGCCAAGCGACTACGCTGACCGGAGTGGGGTCTAACGCGAGCACGCGAGGTAAGTCAGTTGAAACCTATGTACCTTCCAGCCTTAGGTGGGCCAAACTTGCGGCCGGCGTTGCCATCGTATTTCTTGCAGCCGCCGCTGCCTATTATTACGGCCGCGGATCGGGACGCGCTCCTACTTCATTTTCCAACAAGGACACAATCTTGTTGGCCGACTTCGTCAACAATACTGGCGATCCTGTATTTGATAACACTCTCAAACAAGGACTGGCGGTTCAGCTCGCTCAATCTCCTTACCTCAATCTGTTCCCGGAAGAGCGAGCACGCGAGACGCTGACACTGATGGAGCGATCACGCGTTGAAAAAATCAATCGCGAGATTGGACGCGAGATCTGCCAGCGACGTGGTATCAAGGCACTGTTAATCGGAAGCATAGCAGCGCTGGGTCGCAACTACGTGATTACGCTGGAGGCCGTAAACAGTCAAAGTGGAGAGACAATTGCGCACCAGCAGACTGAAGCGGAAGGCAAAGAGCAAGTGCTCAGAGCGCTGGGCCAGGCCTCAACCGCAATGCGCGAGCAGCTGGGTGAGTCTCTCGCATCGATAAGCAAGTTCGACGCGCCGATTGAGCAAGCAACAACAGCCTCTCTTGAAGCGCTGAAGGACTTTGCTAACGGTGTGGAATTAAGACGGAAAGGACAGTATGCCCAATCCATTCCTCCATTTAAACGGGCGATAGAACAGGATGGCCAGTTTGCTTTGGCGTACTTACACCTGGGAAATTCCTTTCGTGATATGCGCAATCTGGCACTTGGCAACCAGTATCTCAAGCAGGCGTACGAACTACGCGAGCGAGTAAGTGAACGAGAACGGCTGGAAATCTCGGCAACCTACTTCCGTTACATCACCGGGGAACTGGACAAGCGCATTGAAAGTACCGAGCTGCTCACGAAGACCTATTCCCAAAACCCAGAGTCATTTCACATCCATGGCAACTCGCTGATGATTGCCGGCCAGTTTGAGCAGGCGGCAGAAGCGTATCGCGCAGCGTTGGCGTTAGATCCGGATTTCTCCCTTTCGCGAGCGAACCTCTCGCTGGCATTGAGTGGATTGAACCGCTTTGACGAAGCACTACAAGTTATTCAACAGGGAGTAGCTCGCGGTCTCGACTCAAGTGGCTTACATAACAGGCTCTATCTGAACGCGTTCCTCAAGGGCGATCAGCACGAGACAAGTCGGCAGGTCGAGTGGTT
>JBKPAC010000040.1:0-26181 GCA_046726175.1 Acidobacteriota bacterium | reverse complement strand
AGCATCGGATGCCGCGCCTCCAATGCGTCGAGGATTGAACGTCGTGTTACTTCACCGTCAACCTCGAGTTGCACGTCTCCAGTCACGCCAGCCAGCGTTCGCAAATGTGGCGGCAACACAACCAAAATCATTTGATTGTCTGGACCTCCACTGAAAGCACTGCCGGAAGATCACGAACAATTGGCGTCCATGTGTCACCCGCATCAGATGATCCATACACCTGTCCGCCAGTCGTGCCGAAATAGACGCCACACGAATCAAGCGAGTCGACGGCCATCGCATCGCGGAGCACGTTGACGTAGCAGTTGCTTTGAGGCAGGCCTTTGGTGAGAGGCTCCCACTCGTTGCCGCCCGTTCGGCTGCGATAAACGCGCAACTTGCCGTCTGGCGGGTAGTGTTCGACGTCGCTCTTGATCGGCACGACATAGATCGTTTCGGGCTCGTGCGCGTGAACGTCGATCACAAACCCGAAGTCGGTTGGCAGGTTTCCGCTGACCTCTTGCCACGAATCGCCCGCATCGTTGCTGCGCATGACGTCCCAGTGTTTCTGCATGAACAGCACGTTCGAACGCGAGGGATGCATCGCAACGTGATGAACGCAGTGGCCCACCTCTGCAGTCGGGTTCGGAATGTACTGCGAGTGCAGTCCCTTGTTGATTGGTTTCCACGTTGCACCGGCGTCATCAGTCCGAAATGCACCCGCGGCAGAGATGGCGACAAAAATCCTATCCCGATTGTTAGGATCCAAAATGATTGTGTGCAGGCACATACCGCCGGCGCCTGGCTGCCACTGAGATCCTGTGCCGTGTCCACGCAATCCGGAAAGTTCCTCCCAAGTCTGACCGCCATTCTTCGAGCGGAATAAGGCGGCATCTTCAACGCCGGCATAAACCGTATCTGGATCGTCGGGTGAAGGTTCAAGATGCCAAACTCGTTTGAACTCCCATGGATGCGCAGTGCCGTCATACCACTGGTGCGCCGTCAGCGGTTTGCCGGTTTCAGACGAAGTGTCGTAAACAAACTTATTGCTCTCACCCATCGGCATCCCTTCGGGCGTCGTAATTGGCTCACCGGCTGGCGTCCCCGGTTGGAACCAGGTTTTGCCGCCGTCATCTGAGCGTTGAATGATCTGACCGAACCACCCGCTGTTTTGCGACGCATAAAGCCGGCTCGGATCCGCTGGTGAACCCTTAATGTGGTAGAGCTCCCATCCTGCAAAATGAGGGCCACTTACGTCCCATTTTTCACGCTTTCCATCTGAAGTCAGAATGAACGCGCCCTTACGGGTGCCTACGAGTACTCGTACACTGCTCATCTCTCGCTCCTTCTTTCATAACGTTTGACCGCAAACGACTCCTTACATATGAGTCGAACGGCGACTGGGGAAATCGACACCTGGTGAAAAACTTTTTTAGTGATGATAGCGACGTCACCTTAAGATTACTATAGCTGTGGAAAAGCAAACCAGCTGTGCGATTTTTCGGTAGTGTGGGTCATTTTCAATGTTGAACACGGCTACAGCTTTCGAAGGAATGATAGGAAGGCAAAAGCAATAGACCCGAAGATTGCTACGTTCCATAGTGCCGCCACAATGAGAAGAGCATAAGGATGCTTCGGATCTGGGCCGAAGATCATTATTCCCGGAGACAACTGAAGTGCCCATGCGATGTATGCTGTTTCGGCAATCATGCTTTTAGGCGACTTGAGAAGGGAGTACGAAAGGGCAGCAATACAGGCTGGCGCAATTAACCCGAAGGTAAGCGATAACAAAACTCGTTTCTTCATATCAAAGCTCATTCTAGCAGCGCAACAATATCCTCAATAGACCAAACCTTTTTAGTGATGCAGCCGCCATTGCGGGGTGCATCTGAGGCTCTTATGAATCCGAACGAAGTTATAATGCATGTAAATGATCCACTACCGATTTTTCGGCTGAATTTTAAGAATTATCGGCGCTCGTTTGCGAACAGACAAATTGGAGACTCGACCATGCAAACCCGAACAATCGTCAGCCAGCTTTTCCTTCTGATGTTGTTGGTGATGTCTTCAGTCATCGCCGCCGCGCAGAAGAAAGGGATTTTGCTTGAAGATCTCACGTGGGTGGAAGCTGAGAAGATCCTCAAGGCCGACACGGTAGTTGTGATTCCGCTCGGTGCCGCTGCCAAGGAACACGGTCCACATTTAAAACTGAAGAACGATTTACTTATTGCCGAATACTTGAAGAAACGTGTACTTCAGCAAGCAGACGTCGTAATCGCGCCAACTATCAACTATAACTTTTATCCTGCGTTTATTGAGTATCCTGGCTCGACTTCTCTTCGGCTCGAAACAGCGCGCGACCTCGTGATCGATGTCTGCAAGAGTCTTGCTCGCTATGGTCCACGTCGCTTTTATATCTTGAACACTGGCATCTCCACTCTGCGCGCACTGCAACCGGCAGCCGAGTTACTTGCAAAGGATGGGCTGATTCTGCATTACACAGATCTGTTGAAAATCACCGGGCCCGTTGAAAAGAAAATCGCGAAACAGGAGGGTGGCACACATGCAGATGAAATCGAGACGTCGATGATGTTGTACATGGCGCCATCAACGGTCGACATGAGAAAGGCTGCTAAGGACTACCACCCGAGCAATGAGCGCGGGCTGACGCGAAATCCGAACGGCAAAGGTGTCTATTCCGCAACAGGCATCTTCGGCGACGCCACGCTTGCAACAAAGGCCAAAGGGCAACAGATCACAGAAGCCCTGGTCGCAGGAATTCTCAAAGACATTCAAGATCTGCGACAAACCCAGTTTGCTGGGAGCGCGGGCGTCTCGCCCGCACCACGTTGAGAATCAGACACAAAGCGCGCGAGACACCCGCGCTCCCAGTGAACACGCTTTTTGCTCTCCGGCATTTCTCGATAAACTAGCTTTCAAATGTTAACCGCTCTCTATGTTTTGGCAGTTTTTCTGCTTGTCCTCGCTAACGGTTTCTTTGTTGCTTCAGAGTTTGCGCTAGTCGGGGTCCGCCGTTCGCGCATTGAAACGCTGGCGTCTCACGGAAGCAGCAGCGCACAGCGTTTGCTGCGATTGTTGAAGGATCTGAATGCATACATCTCCGCTACGCAGCTGGGTATCACGATGGCCTCTCTGGCCCTTGGATGGATCGGAGAACCAGTATTCGCACATATTCTCGAGGCGCCTCTGCGTGGTCGAGTTTCAGACGTCACGCTACACACGATCTCATTCACTATCGCCTTCACGATAATTACGTTTCTACATATCGTCCTTGGCGAGTTAGCACCAAAGACGCTCGCCCTTGAACGCGCCGAGAAAGTAGCGCTCGCCATCTCTTGGCCCATGGAGGCTTTCTACAAGGTCTTTCGCTGGCCCATCAGGCTTCTCGACTGGGCCGGAACACGAACCGTCAGATTGTTTGGGTTGCATCCGGCTGGACAGCATGCCTCCGTTTACACTGAGGATGAATTGCGTCATTTGATTGATGTATCACAACAGAGTGGTCATGTTCGCCCCGAAGAACGCCAGCTCATTCATCGGGCATTTGAGTTCTCAGATGTCGGCGTGCGCGAGGCAATGGTGCCTCGGATGCAGATTCACTCAATACCGCTTAATGCCACTTTACAAGAAGCGAGACAGGCATTTTTGTCGACTGGATTTTCGCGACTCCCCGTGTACGGTAAAGACTTCGATGACATCGTTGGTGTTGCCTATCGCAAAGATCTTGATATGGGCCAGTTTGATGCGTCGACGTTTGGCCTGGGAAAGATTCTTAGACGACCCGTTTTCATACCGGAATCCGCTTCCGCGCGCGAAGCGCTCAAGCAAATGCAAACCACCAAAGTGCATTTCGTCTTTGTCCTGGACGAACACGGCGGCATTGAGGGAATTCTCACGCTGGAAGATCTGCTGGAAGAAATTGTCGGCGAAATTGATGATGAATTCGATGAAGAGACAAAAGCCCAAATCCAAAGTGAGCGTGGGAGCTTTGTTCTCGACGGCATGCTGCCAGTTCGCACTGCCAACCAGCAACTCGATCTGTCTCTTCCAGAGCGAGACGCTTACACCACCATTGCTGGATTCTTGATGTCTGAAGCTGGACGCATCCTGAACGTTGGAGACGAAGTCAAATACAACGGTGGAGTCTTTCGTGTAGAGAAGGTGGCGCGCCGGCGAATCCTTCGTGTGCGTTTTCTGCCTTTGCTTTTATATTCGCTCAACTCACCTTCCCTGAGCTTGTTCACCTTGTAAAGTCATGCAGGTGCTCGTTGCGCGAGCGACAAGGCTGCCTTTCTCGTCTATTACATCACATTGAACCATGCCGACGATGCGGCCTTGTTTCACAACGTGACCGGTCGCCTGCAATCGCGCGTTCCAGATCGGTTTGAGAAAGTTGATCTTGAGCTCGAGAGTCGTAAACGATTCTCCATCTTTCAGGTTCGACGCGTAGGCGATTCCCATTGCAGCATCGGCAATGTCACATAGTATTCCACCGTGAAGCGTACCCATAGGATTCCGGTGAGCTTCGTTGGCCTGCAATTCTACAACTGCTTTGCCAGGCTCCACGGAGATGACATCAAAGCCGATGAGTTGCGCTACCGGAGGCGGCGGTAATTCGCCTCTTATCATTGCTTCAGTACGCTCAAGTATCTTTGTCATGTTATTCACTCGACTCTAACGAAGCTTGTAAGCTGTTATGGGAGAACGTAATCTGTAGCATGAAAATGCAACCAGTTAATCCCTTCACCAAATTTCCGAAAACTCGAGTTCCTCTGCCTCCCAAGTTCGAGAAAATCTATGCACAGTATTACAAACAAAACCGGGATGGTAGCACGACAGCTTCGGATCTTTCGCGCAGAATGGAGAGTTGGATGCACCGGAAAGTTGCAGAAGATGTGTTACCAAACAGCGGTCGAGCTACGTTGGAGATTGGCGCCGGCACGCTGAATCATCTGCCCTATGAATCGCATTGGGAGCAGTATGATATTGTCGAACCGATGGCCTTCTTATACGAAGCCTCGAACAACTTGACTCGTATCAGATCTGTTTTTCACGACATCGAAGACATACCACCGCAATCAAGGTATGACCGGATAATTTCGATCGCCGCATTTGAACACATTTGCAACTTGCCTGACGTCGTATCACGCAGTGCTCTACTACTAGCTCCTAACGGTCAACTGAGAGTAGCGATCCCCAGCGAGGGCACGATACTGTGGCGACTCGGTTGGCAATTCACAACGGGACTGGAGTTCAGAATTAAATACAACCTGGATTATGGCGTACTGATGAGGCATGAACATGTGAATTCCGCCGCTGAAATCGAGGAAATACTGCAGTACTACTTTTCACAAGTTCAGGGTTCGGTTTTTGGCCTGAGCAAGTCGTTGTCGTTATACCAGTTCTTCGCCTGCTCAAGTCCACGGCTGAACCGCTGCTAGGGCACTTGATTATCCGGCGAAGAGCTACTCAGGCAAGACGGTGGCGTTATCAAAATTTGAGGAGTCAGAGACGAATCTTCGACCTGCCAACACCTCTCTAACGGCAGCTAACAGGTCTGTTGCGATTCGGGACTTCACCACATAACCCAAGGCTCCGTGGTGCAGCGACTCACGCAGGAAATCCTCATCTTCATGGACGGTCAGAATAATAATCTTGGCTGTCGATCCGCTTCGCCTGAGTTGTGCCAGTGCATCGATGCCGTTGGTGCGTGGCATAGAGATATCCAATAGACACAGATCAGGCTTCAACTTCGAGGCGGCTTCAAGAAACGAGCCGCCGTCTTCTACGGCATCAACGATCTCAAAATCCTTCTCGAGGAGGTGGGTTACAAAGTCGCGCATCTCCCGATGATCGTCAGCCAACAAGATTCTGGCGCGGCGGGCCAAGATTTCTCCTTTGTATCGTTACTCGCAAACAGCGGTGAGCGGATTCGGAAGGGTGGATACTCAACTCGCTCCGGTGAATTTCACGGAACCATAGTAAGGGGTTCCTGACAGAGAAATACTGGCAAAAGTGACAGGGATGTCTCCGAAACTAGGTTCCTGACTTTGACACAGAGTGAGCAGCTTTGTGAATACCGAGCTTCATCATGCGGGCACGCAAGGTGCTAGGGTTCATTCCCAGAATCCGGGCGGCGCCTTGACTACCTTCAATTCGCCAATGGGTTTCATCAAGAGTATTGAGGATGTAATCGCGTTCTACTTCTTCGAGGGTCCTCGGTGGGGCGGTTCGGGTGTCCAGCGGCGTGATCTCAAAGTCCTCACCTACGCGCAGAACCGATCCGTGAGAATTGATCGTCGCACGCTCGATCACATTTGCGAGTTCGCGAACGTTTCCGGGCCAGGAATATTGTCCTAGTTTCTTGAGCGTTACGGGCGACACGGAAGTGAAAGCCTTGCCGAACTTCTTGCTGAATCTTCGCACGAAATGCTCAACCAGGAGCGGAATGTCCTCTGGCCGCTGTCGAAGCGGGGGAATCTTGATGGGGAAAACGTTTAGCCTGTACCACAAGTCTTCGCGAAACGATCCATTATCCACCTCGACAGGAAGATTCCGGTTCGTGGCAGCGATGACTCGCACGTCCACTTTGATCGTTTTGGAACTGCCCAGGCGTTCGAACTCCCCCTCCTGAAGAATCCTTAGCAACTTAACTTGTGAAATCAACGGCAGCTCGCCGACTTCATCCAGGAAGATAGTAGCGCCATTTGCCAATTCGAAACGTCCGATCTTGCGGTTCGCCGCACCAGTAAATGCGCCCTTTTCATGACCGAACAACTCGCTTTCGATCAAACTAGATGACAAGGCCGCGCAGTTCACTTTCACCAAGGGACGATCGGCACGGGTACCGGCACTGTGAATCGCGCGTGCAACGAGTTCTTTACCGGTTCCGGTTTCGCCTGTGATCAGTACGGTGGTATCGGTGGGAGCCACTTGCTGGATCTTATGAAGAACCTGCTTCAGAGCTTCACTTTCGCCGACGATCTCTTCAAAGTTTTGTTCCAGTTTGATCTCTTCCTTAAGGTAAATGTTCTCTTCCTGAAGTTGGTCCTTCAGGCGCTTGACTTCTTCGTGAGCAATCATGAGTTCCTCGTGCGCTCTGACAACTGCCGCTTCTGATTCCTTTCGTGCCTCATCAATTTTCTTGCGTTCAGTGACGTCGATGGTGACGCCTCGCAGGCCGATAACCTGATTGGCACTGTCAATCATCGGACTGAGATAGGTTTCAGCCCACACGATGCGACCATCCT
Source organism: Acidobacteriota bacterium (assembly GCA_046726175.1). Lineage (GTDB taxonomy): Bacteria > Acidobacteriota > Blastocatellia > Pyrinomonadales > Pyrinomonadaceae > PSRF01. The sequence goes on along the minus strand of JBKPAC010000040.1, from coordinate 18,931 downwards.
TTGTGCGCCAGCGGTGTTGGCTCACGCCTTCTCTGCCACTTGCGATGACTGCTTCACTCTCTCGATTCACCCGGTCGCGATCTTCTTCCAACGTGATTCTCAGGCCTAGACCAGCCGGTGCGGCCAGCCACTCCTCAGGCGTGTAGCCCAACATAGTTTCGACGTAATCACTTATGAACGTAGTCTTTCTCAAACCCGTATCAGGATCAATGCGCGACTCCCAAACAATACCGGGCACATTGGAAACCACTTCGTCGACTTTCTTGTGCTCAGCTTCGGCTATTTGCGCGAGACGTGCGTTCTCTTTTTCAGCCTGTCGGCGTGGAGTTCGGAGGAACATGAGCCAGCCAATGAGGATTGCCTCAAGGGTGGCAACTGAGACCAGGCCGAAGATGTACCACTTGTAAAGCTCCCATAACGAACGCTCTTTGAACCTGACGCTAGTCCCCGAAGGCAGGTTTTCTTCGCTGATGCTCCACCGTCGCAGCTGCCGCGCATCTACCTCACCGGTGCTTTCGCCGCCTTCAACGATAGGAATATCCGACGCCTTCTCCCCTCGAAGGACGCGAAGCGCCAATTCAGCGGCCTTACTTCCATGCGTCTCAAAGCTATAAAGATGACCACCAACAATGCCACGGCCCAAATATTGATCCACAAACCCATACACAGGGGCGTTAGCCGCCTCAGAAATCTCAGTTATGACTTCGTGAGGAACAAAGGTCGCGCCAGCACCGTCCCTGAACATCGTTGTAAACAGGATTATTGTGTGCGGCGGCAACTGAGAGACTTCATTCAGAATAGTGTTGAGGGGAAGATGATTTAAATAAGTAAACCTGAGCCGACTTTCATAGGGCCTCAGTTGTGACAACGCTTGCTCGACCAAGCGCTGGTCGAAGGTTGACGTGCCTCCTATGAACACGACCTGACGAGTGTCCGGCTGGAGTCTCAGTGCTAAATCTAGAGTGCCTTTGAAGTCACGCTTCACCACCACTCCGGTTACGTTAGGACCGAGACTAAGCTGCTCAAGCTCTCGTCGATCAACGCCGCAGAAAACAATCGGCGTTCCGGGAGAGATTTCTTCCAAGTGTGACACTGCAAAATCAAGCGACGGTCCGAGCACTGCAATGACCACGTCAATCCTCTTTTTGCGGTACTTTTGCTTGTAGTAGTCACGCAGGAAGCGATCGTACTCGTCTTCGTGAAAGCGTGAGAGATCCATAGACTCGCTGTACACGTTCACCTTGATGGACGTGTCGGAGGCGAGCGCTGAGCGAATGCTTTGATCCAATATCGATAGACCGGGCAATACAGTTTGCTCATCATAAAGCACGAGAACATTCTTCTCGGCTGGAGCGTTCGTCGTTTGTGCGGTCGCGGCGATCGCGACCATCAAAACCAAGAGCACAGATGTTGCTAGCCAGGTTATTCGATTATTACTAAATGTGCGGAACCTTACCGGGGAGGCGAGGGTTCCCGATGAAGGTGAGTGAATAGATCGTGTCATGGCGAGTAGACGTCTATGGTCAAAATCGACGAGGATCAGAACTTACCGCAACTCAAACAACCCTCTACAGGGCGATGTTGGATTCTGACAGTTCTACCCTTCAGGATCGGGTAAGAGACTAGCGAGATTAAATAAGCGCGGTGGACGGAATACAATACGAAGAAATACGTGTTTTTACGAGTACGAGGCGAGTCGTATCGTGCCTCTCATTCGACTCGGCCGTTCGGGAGATAGACAAAGACCATCTCCCGAACGGTAAACATTCTTAAAGTGCTGATAGTCAGTCATTCCTTACGCGTGAGACTTACCTATTATATAGTCACCAACGAATGTTTGACCGCGTATTCGATTAGCTCAGCACTGCTTCGGATGCTTAGGTGATCCATCATCGTGTACTTATGGTACGCGACGGTTCGGGGAGAGACATTGAGGACAAAAGCTGCGCCTTTCATCGAGTGGCCCTCTGCGAGTAGCTGCAGCACCTCTTTCTGACGCAACGTCAGACGATTCTTGCGCTTGGCTTTCTTGAAGTTCTGAATGAAGGAGCCCACCATTCCCTCCGTGAGGATTGGCGTAAGGTAAGATCCTCCTCTTACGACCTCGCGCATTGCATGCACTAAGTCTGCAGCCGCAGAGCTCTTAACGACATAGGCGGAAGCTCCCAATCGAAAAGCCTCGCGCGCCATGTCCTGATCCTGGTTTTGAGTCAAGTAGACGAGCTTAACATTCGGCATCTGTCGTTTAAGTCGTTCGCCCGCGCTCAAACCGTTCAGCATCGGCATACCGATGTCCAGTACTATCACCTGGGGATTTAGCTGTGGTGCGGATTCAACTAGAGTGTGCCCATCGGTGAACGTCCCTACAATTTCAAACTCCTGGTAAAGCAAAGTCTTGAGGGCTTCCAGCACCAGGGGATGGTCGTCTGCAAGTATGACCCTTGGCCGTTTCATAACATCCTCCGTTGACAAGTCTGACCTTGGCAGTTTTGGGGAAACGTCGGGTAAATCTCTACGGTGTAGGCACTGAAGCCTTAATGCAGGTGCCACGCCGCGGCTGCGAACTGATCTGGATATTTCCACCAACAATGTGAAGGCGTTCTTTCATACTGATGAAACCGAGCCCTCTGTCGGTGTTTTCCGACTGACTGTCAAACCCGCAGCCATCGTCCGAAATAGAAACGTGAACAGCGCCTCTCGTTTTCCAAAGAAATACCTGAGCCGACTTCGCACGGCTGTGCTTCACACAATTTCGAAGCGCTTCCTGGGCAATCCTAAAGATGCATAAAGCCACTTCTTTTGAGAGGACAGCTGGAAAGCCGTGTTGATGAAATTCAATCGTAAGATTTGTACTCGTCGATAACTCTTCACATAAACTCCTGACGGCAGCCGCCAAGCCCAGGTGGTCCAACTTCGCAGGGTGAAGGCGGTACGAAAGCAAATGGAGATCTGCTGAAAGCTGTTGTGCTTGTCTCTGAAGTTTTTGACAAGCCTCACGAACGCTGTGCTTTGTCTGAGTTTTTCCCAGCTGACCTAACTCAATCGATAAAAGTGCCAATCTTTGGTTGAAGTCATCGTGTAACTCGCGCGCGATACGACTGCGCTCGTTTTCCTGAGCTTCAATTAGTCGACCACCGAGGTCCTGCAATACTTCTTCCGCGCGCTGACGCTCTGAAATGTCGATCATGAAACCAGACAGCAGGCTGGGCTCGGAGTCGTCGGCGTTAACACTGATAAGGTTGTGGAACCAAACAATCCGCCCGTCGCTGGCTAGCATTCGAAATGTGAGATCATATTGAGCGCCCGGCTGCAAGCGCTCCTGGCAGTACATCTTGTGTTTATCCTCTGGATGGATGTGTAGATCGAGGAAATCCGACTGATACCAATCGGTAACAGGATAGCCGACGAGCATCTTCGCTTGCGGACTTACGTACGTAAATCGCCAGGTTAGAGCCTCAGCTTGCCACACTAATATCTTTGTCTTCTCAAGCAAGCGACCGACAGAGATCTCACCTCTCTTAAGCACTCCTTTTGGAGCGAGCCCACCTTCAAGCACTACAAGATGGGGCTGCCGGTGATGTACAAAAGTCGGTCCTGTGTTAGCGGTCGGCTGGCGAGGAGGGGATTGTTTTACTCCGCTGGTAAACATAAGGGTAAACCTTGGTCGTTTCGTTCGGTGTCACGAGAGCGATCTGTCACGGCGTTGGGATTGATCACCTTTGTTGATCTGCCAAACCAGTTCCATTCCTCTTGCTCGAAAAACGCGTGCTCTGGTTTCTTCGGTTCGACTGCCCAAAACCATGATCGCACCTCTAAGAATGGCAAAGTCGTTCGAACGAAGATGATTATTTAAGTCGGATTCGCTGTACCATTCACTAACCAGCAACGATGAGTTTTCATCGACGGCATCGACATAAAGGTTAAATGCGAGACAGCCTTTTGCCGCCTTGATGGGTTCCAGCAGTTGTTTGATGGTCTGCAGAAACTCGTTTCGCTTCTCCGGTCTCACTGTGACTCTTGATGTGTTCACAATCATGACTCCCCCAAATGCAAAACAAGAGCTTCTGAATCCGGATGTAGACTGATTGCCCGCCAGTGCAAAAGTTCTGGTTGAAGGTGACGATCGAATTTGAGATCAGTTTCTAAATGAATACAGCGCAAGCAGCATGCCCAAAAGGCGTCAGAGGTTGGGACATCCAGCTAAGCATTCTATTTCTAGTACTTGGAGGCCGCGACAGGATGTGAGAGATGAGGGTTAACGGATAACTTGCCCTCAATATTCTGCGGAATCTGTCTTAGTCAACGGGAGGTCCACCAGGTCCCGCCTCAAGCCGTTGTCGCATGCGGTCTGTGTATTCCGAGTCGGATCATTCGGGCTCGAAGCGTACTCGGGTTAAGGCCAAGAATCCTGGCAGCTCCATATTGCCCTTCGACTCTCCAGCCGGTGTTTTCCAGGATACGGATTATGTACTCACGCTCCATCTCCTCCAGGCTCATTGGCCTGGACAGCTGCTCCTGGAATTGTTCAAAAGTATCCGCAATACGCAGAACGGCGCCTTGAGTATTGATCACCGCGCGCTCAACAACGTTAGCCAACTCTCTCACATTGCCAGGCCACGAATGCGACTGCAACGCTTGCAAGGTTCGAGGTGACACTGACGTTATCTTCTTTCCCAGCCTCTTCGCAGATTTGTTAACAAAATGGTCAACGAAGAGAGGAATATCTTCCTTGCGCTGTCTGAGAGGTGGGACTGTTATCGGAAAGACGTTCAGGCGGTACCACAAATCCTCACGAAATGTCCCTTTATCTACTTCGGCCTTCAGGTTCCTATTTGTCGCCGCAATGATGCGAACGTTTACCTTGATCGTGCGGGTACTGCCCAGCCTCTCGAATTCCCCCTCCTGTAAAACTCTCAACAGTTTTACCTGCAGCTGCAGGGGTAAATCGCCAATTTCGTCAAGAAATAGTGTTCCTTCATTCGCCAATTCAAACCGACCAAGCTTTCGAATGCCGGCACCAGTGAAAGCTCCTTTCTCATGGCCAAACAATTCGCTTTCTATTAGAGTGGCTGCCAAAGCCGCGCAATTCACCTTTATTAATGGTCGATCCTTCCTTGAGCTGGCGCCATGGATCGCTCGCGCCACGAGTTCCTTTCCAGTGCCTGTCTCACCTTGGATCAGAACAGTTGAATCGGTGGCAGCGACCTGAGTGATTTTCGAGAGCACATATTTGATCGGATCGCTTTGACCTATGATTTCGCCAAACGCCTGATCATGTTGAAGCTCTTGTTGAAGGTAGATGTTCTCTGCCTCGAGCTGGTCCTTCAGCTGTCTTAGTTCTTCCTGCGCGGTCTGCAGGGCTAATTGAGACACCTTACGGTCAGTGATGTCGCGGAGGATTATGGTAAAGAATCTTTGCTCACCTATCTTGGCGCACGAAATCGAGCCCTCGATCGGAAACTCCTCACCCGTCGCCTTCAGCCCATATAAGTCCAACGGCAAGGCGTTGGACCGCTGAGTGATGTTCGTTTCTCCGAAGAGGCGAATGTGTTCTTTAAGCGCCTCGCGGAATCTCTCGGGAATAAACTGATCAAGCTGCCTTCCTATGGCGTCAGCAATCGAGCAGTTGAATAACTTTTCGGCCGATGCATTAAAGAGGACTATTTGTTGGCGATCGTTGAATGTGACTATGGCGTCCGTTGCTGATTCGATTATCGCTTCGAGCTGAGTCTCTTTCGAGTTCGCAGTCGAAATATGTTTCTGCTGTCTTGTTACGTCGGATGTTGGGACAGGTTGTGCGACTTGTTGCTCAGTACGTGAGCGTTTGAGATGCAGCACCACGAGCCACGCGATAATTAACGCTTCAATAACACAGGCAGTGCTGATGATAATGCCGGACGTTGCGAAAGCATCGGGAATAATTGTGAGAAACGTTAGATCGCTGTCTAACCGGCAGCTCAGATCGCGCGGAGAAGCCGCGATCAGGTTCAGCCCCTGTGCAAGCCCGAACACCATGTTGACCTGTACGTTTCACAACCGCACGCTAAACTGTCGATTGTTGAACGCGAGCTTGAAAAGCAAGTCGAAACTATCGCAAAAGCGCGAGCCGCAGACGCTAGATGATGAGCTTTCGTGCAAGCCCAGTGACGCCTGCGGCCCCAGCGCTTCGCAGTCTGCCCTCGCCATTGAGCAGACTCGCAACCTTAACGTCGCCTTCCGCCTCCTCTAAAACCACCTCCGCGGAAGCCGCCACCACCCCCCGTACGAAAACTGCCCGCACTGCGAGACCCCGAAGTTCGATATGAGCCAAGATCGCGAGTGCGTTGTGTACCTTCAGCTCGTGACGCGCGATCGCGCTCGAGATTGCGATATGTCGAATTGTCCAATTGCTGTCGATCGCGTTGCTTGGCTCCCTCTTTCATGAAGCTGTCGCGAACAGAATTCTTAGCGCCGGGTTTGTTAACTTCGTTCCAACCACCGTTCTCCCATTTGTTCCAGTTCCCATTTTGATCGCGCCGGTATACGTTCCCGTCCTTTCCCGCGTATACGTTGTCGCCGCCTTTACCGACAAAGCCACTGCCACTCTGCCCGCGACGACTGATCATTCCTCCCTCATCCGTGCGCGTAACACGTGTGGTGTTTCCCGTCGCGCGATTAGTGAATCGTTTAGTACTGGCCCAATCATCGCCTCGCCGCACGTTGGTCGATCCCCAACTGCCATAAATATTCGAGCCTTGACGAGTACTGGCATACGTTCCGGTTCGTGGATTCCACGCTTGGGCAGCACCACGCGCGCCGTATGGACCATAAGCCATTGCGCCGCGAGCGTACGTACCAGTGCTTGGGTTGTACCTGGCGCCAAATCCCACACCACCGTAGGGACCATAAATTCTCCCCGCCGTCCCGTATCTTCCTGTGTAAGGGTTGTACCAGGCTGCGTATCCGTACGTGCGCCAGTACGGGTAATAGATGGGATAGTAGCCGCCGTACCAGTAGTAAGGTGGGTAGTACCATCCGGTGCCCCAAACCGCACAGCCCCAGCCGATCATGAGACCTGTGTAACCAGCGACCGCCGCATACGTGACCCAGTCGTCATCATTATCGTCATCCTTTTCGACCGTAACGTAGGTGACGTTGTGGACCGGTGAGCTGGCGGGAATTTGATAGATCTCCGCCGGGACGGAACTGGCGAGCGTCCACGGTCCACTCGGTAATGTACTGATGAACCAAACACCTTGAAAACACATGTAGTACGAATCCCCAACCTTGATGATGTCCTTATCAGTATTGACGGCACGCTGCAGGTTCGTGCCCTGAATCGCCTCGTACTGCGGCTCGCCCTGATACATAACCTCAGGCGCTTTTATTTCTTTCTTGTTAACGCGTGCGATCTGCGGCACCTGGGCCAGCAAGACGGCTTCGGCAGCCTGTTGTGTGCCTGGCACAGCTGCCAACACACGAGAACGAGGATGCTCGAGTGAAATCCTACGGAAGTCCTCGGGCAGCGTTGGCGTAGTGAAGATCCAATTTCCATTTAAATTGGGAGCTCTGAACCATCTTCCCGAAACCAGGTAGTAAACGGGACCATCTTTGCCCATGCGAAAGAGATCGCTTTCGGTGTTGCTTATCCACATGAGCGCTGTTCCTGGAACCGGAACGTACTTAGGCTCTCCATCGAGTAGGATGAGTTCGGCAGGCGTTGTACTAACATAAACATTGGGGACTGCAGTTTCGGTTTTTCCCGGCAAACTTGCTCGAACATCCTTCCAGTTGTCATCCGCCGGCAGCTTGCTAAAACTGTCCGGCAGTTTCCTCGCAGGTGACCACGGGCCTTTCAAGTCAGTCGCCCTTAACCAGGTAGCCTCGTTACGAAGGTAATAAACTCCAGTTGGGCCATGCTGGAAGAGATCCCAGTTAGTATTAACCGCAAACTTTAGTTCGTTATCTTTAATTGGACTCCAAACGGGGTCGCCGTCGAGACCGACGAGAATCGCTGGTGTGCGGCTCAGATAAATGGTGGGCGGATCCGCTTTCAGACCCTCGACGTTCTTTGGAATGATCTGGCTCTTGTCTACCTGGGTCAACACTCGGTCAAGCGCAATAATTCGATCTTCATCAGGAATAGAATCTTCAATCGCTTTGATGATCTCGTTTACTTGTTCTTTCGGAAGCGATTGAAAATTTGACTCGGTGATCTTGATAGTCGAGAACTTAACCAACCGCTGCTCCAACGATACTAATGTGTCAGCTTCGAACTTAATCGTTCCGAGCTTCGGCTTCTGATCGTCTTTCGTCACGTATGAAACGGCAGACATTGCGACGATATTTTTCTGGTCCACCCAGCTTGCGACCTGAGGCTTGAACAAGATCACTTGTGCTTCTGTAGGCAAGCTAAAGCCTCGAGGCCACTCTCTTTCTGAAGGCGCCGTAGCTGATTGACGTATTGACTGCTGGTTGCTTCGACTTACGGAGGTCGCTTGCGCAAACGTCAACGAGGGAATAAGCAACAGATATATAACGACAGGTGAACTAATGGTTCGCTTCATGGCACCCTCGCATTCCGGTACAGTCAGACAATGCTAGGAATACGGAAATTATAGAAAGATCGTATTGGTCAGGTTACTGTCACTTTTGCTAGGAACAACGTTTGATCCTCTATCTTGAAACATCGATCAGTCTTTCGAGCACGAGTTTGTAAGGATCAGAAGAAAGACAAACGGAACCGTAGAACGGCTTGTCATTGATAATGACCATGAAAAGCACGATGGCAAGAAAACTAGCCATCAGAGACACGAGAAGAGCGTGAAGTTTTGGGTCCTCGATCTTATAGAAGTACGCAACACCGATACTGATTACTGCTCCTATCCAAATCACTGCCCACATTACCGGTGAGAGTCCACTATCAACAGCATCAATACGCAGCCTCCGACTGTCGATAAGGGTGTTGTAGGCCCTCAACGTCTCCTGGTGCAACGCCGCTTGCCCCTGAGTGGAAGGCTCAAACGAAAACAACTTCGCCTGGAAGTCGTCCAGTATTTCCCCGGCACCTTGCGGAATTCCTCCCTTCTTCTGCGCTGGCCAAACTACTTCAATGACAAACACCGTGTATTCACGCAGCTTCGCCCGTAACTCATCGCGTAGCGGAGCGGGATAACCACTGACATCTCGATAGAGGGATCCGATGGAAGCGGCCTCTTTCGATACCAGGTCGGCAGCGTTGGAGTTTGTATTCCAAACACCGACTGCGATCAGCCCTACCGTGATCCCGTAAAAAACACCTATCGCCTGCACAGTACCGCTGACGGCGTCGTTCACGCCATCCCCGAAGCGGAACCTATGAAGCACGAAATGCCTGACGAGGAAAAGACCGACCAGCGAAAGACATTCAACGAACACCACCATGATGATGGCGGTATAAAGCGGACGGATTCCATAAAGCCAGATGGGCATGATCGCGCTCGGGTTCTTCGATCAATTCTTAAGAATCCGACCTGGCAGTTTAGAAGGGTGGCAATTTCGAGGAAACTGGCAGTTTTAACAGGTTTCACCTGACGACCTGCAGCGGCATTACTAGCAATTTTGCGAGTACGTTAGCAAAGCGCCTCCACCTAAAATCAACACGTCACCCGGTTTTGCTTAGACATCTGTTTTGCTGCGCGGTCCGTAGGACAAGCGTCAACAACGCGATCCAACAGCGACAGACCAGCCACTTCAGGAGTTGACAATGAACAGCCTCCACCCACGCAACTACTCCGTTTTATTATTGATGACAATCGTTCCACTCGTGCTCGCAACCACAGGATGTGGAAAGAAAGACGCGTCTCATGCAGCCACGCCACCTGCTCCAACAGTCGTAGTCGCCGAAGTCACTCGAAAGACCGTTCCGATCTACAGCGAGTTCGTTGGTCAAACAAAGGCGGACGATACTGTTGAATTGCGGGCACGCGTCGAAGGCATACTTCAGAAAGTGCACTTCAGGGAAGGTGCGCGAGTACGTAAGGGACAGCTGCTGTTTACCATTGACAAGCGACCTTTCGAAGCAGCGCTGCAATCGGCGAAAGCACTGCTTGCAAAGAGCGAATCGGATCTCGCTCAGGCACGCCAGCGCGTCGATGTGCTCCAGGCAGAGGCAGAGGTAAAAGATGCTGAGTCTACGCTCAGTAAAGCAAATCAGGACGTTGAAAGACTCGAACCTTTGGCAAAGGAGAAGGCCGTAACTGAGCAGGACCTCGATGCCGCACTCGCGGCTCAGAGGTCGGCAAAGGCCATCGTTGATGCACGCAAGGCAAACCTCAAGAACCTCGAAGCGGCGGTCAAGTACACAATCGAAAGGGCGCAGGCAGAAGTTTCATCGGCGAAGGCTCGAGTCATTCAGGCTCAGTTGGACCTGAGCTACTGCAGTATCTACTCACCACTCGACGGCATAATTGGCTTCTTGCAAGTCGATGAAGGAAATCTTGTTGGCCGTGGTGATGCAACTTTACTGGCCACGGTATCGCGATCCGATCCATTGCTCGTAGATTTCAACCTCAGCGAAATCGAGTATCTGAATCTCACGGATCCTCAGACAGCAGGAAAAAATGCAGGCGATCTCAGATTCGATCTCATTCTCTCCGACAACACAGTTCATACGTATCCGGGAACGTTCAGAGTGCTTGACCGCACAGTGGATCCACAGACTGGAACACTAAAAGTTGAGGCAAGTTTTCAAAATCCCGAGAGCTATTTGCGACCCGGCCAGTTTGCGCGCCTCCGAGTAGCGGTGGCACAGCGCGAGAACGCCGTGCTCGTGCCGCTTCGTGCAATTCAAGAACTCCAGGGTGCAAAGACTGTGCTTGTCGTCGACGATCAGAACAAGGCATCACTAAGAACTATCAGAGTTGGTGACAAATCGGGCAACTACGCAGTCGTGCTTGAAGGACTGAATGGTGGAGAGCGGGTGATCGTCGAAGGCATGCAGAAGGTCAGACCCGGAAGTGAGGTTAAGCCGACGACCGCAACAACGAGTGAAGCCGGCGAGAGCACAGCCCAGAGGTAAGTGATGGCAGACTTCTTTATTCGCCGCCCTATCGTCGCCATCGTGCTGTCAATTATGACGGTGCTGATCGGCGTGGTTGTGATCCGCGGTCTTTCAGTTGAGCAATACCCCTTCCTTGCTCCACCAAACATTCGCGTAACGGCGACTTATCCTGGAGCTTCCGCTGAAGCGGTTGAGCAGTCAGTAGCTACACCGATTGAGCAGGAAGTCAACGGCGTCGACCGCTTGATCTACATGAAGTCGTCGAACACTAGCGACGGTCGTATGTTGCTGGATGTGAATTTCGAGGTGGGCACTGATCAGGACACAGCGAACGTACTAACGCAGAACCGCGTATCGACTGCGGCCGCACGCCTACCTGCAGAAGTCAACCAGCAGGGAGTAACAGTTAAGAAGCAGAGTCCCAGCATCCTGATGGTTATCGCCCTTTACTCACCGAAAGATGCGTACGACGCAAATTTTCTTGTTAACTACTGCGGCATAAACCTGCGTGATCAATTGCTTCGCGTTCCTGGCGTTGCACAGGTGGATCTGTTCGGCGGCACCGATTATGGAATGCGAGTCTGGATCCGTCCCGACCGACTGGCGAAGCTTGGTCTGGTTCCGGCGGACGTCATATCTGCACTCAGGGAGCAGAATATCCAGGCGCCGGCCGGCAAAATCGGAGGCGCGCCGACTCCGACCGATCAGGAGTTCACTGAAACACTGAATGCGCCTGGCCGGCTGATCACTCCTGAGGAGTTCGAGAATGTCATCATTCGTCAGACAGCCACCGCAGCCGTCGTTCGAATCAAGGACATCGGCCGTGTCGAACTCGGATCACAGGACTACAACTCATTTGGACGGTTGAATGGAAAGCCGGGTGGTTCGATGGCTGTGTACCTGTTGCCGGGTGCAAACCAACTGAAAGCTGCCGAGACGATCTACGAAACGATGGAGCATGCGAAGTCGCTGTTTCCACCCGACATGGATTACAAGATCGTCTACGACACCACGCCTGCAGTCGAAGCCTCAATTCACGAAATCCTTAAGACGTTCGTCGAAGCACTGATTCTCGTAACGATCGTTGTATTCGTCTTCTTACAAAACATCAGAGCCACCATTATCCCACTGCTCACGATTCCGGTGTCTCTGATTGGCACATTCATCTTCTTCCCTGTTCTTGGTTTCTCGGTAAACACGCTTTCAATGTTCGGTCTGGTGCTCGCGATCGGGATTGTAGTTGACGACGCGATCGTCGTTGTCGAGGCGGTAATTCACCACCTTGAACATGGAATGTCGCCGAAGGAGGCGACATTCCAGGCAATGAAGGAGGTTTCCGGGCCTGTAATTGGAATTGCTTTGATTCTTTCTGCCGTATTCGTTCCCGTTGCCTTGCTCGGCGGTTTGGTCGGAAGCATGTACAAACAGTTCGCACTGACGATCGCGATTTCAGTGCTGCTGTCAGCATTCAACGCGTTATCGCTGACCCCCGCGCTGTGTGGCCTGTTATTAAAGCCTCCGCGCCCGATGCGAGGACCACTGGGAGTTTTCTTCCGCGGATTCAACAAGGTATTCGACGTTACCACCAGCCGCTATGTGAAGATTTCGCAGATGCTGGTCCGACGATCGATTCTAACAATCGCCATAATCGGCGTTGTAATACTTGGCACAGGCTTGTTCGCCAAACTCATTCCGGCTGGCTTCATACCGGACGAGGACCAGGGAATATTCGGCGTCAACGTGCAGCTTCCGCCCGCCGCTTCGCTTGCGCGCACGAGCGAAGTTCTTAAGAAGGTCGAGGCGATTTTGGCGAAAACCGAAGGGCTTGATTCTTATCAAACGATCGGTGGCTATGGTCTAGTTACAAACACCTATCAACCGAACTACGGCTCGATCCTGGTGCGTCTGAAACCGTGGGAGGAACGACACGGTGAGGCGTTGCACGTCAAAGGAATCATGGGAGGGCTTCAAGGACAGTTTGCGGCCATACCCGAAGCGGTTGTCTTTCCATTCAACATTCCGACGTTAGCGGGCTTTGGCGCGGCATCCGGTTTCAACTTCCTTATCCAGGATCGCAGTGGAACGATGACTGTGGCCCAGCTCGGCGAACAAACGCAAAAATTCCTGGCGGCCGGGCGGCAACGACCAGAGTTGGGCAACCTCTTCACGTCCTTCGATCCCAATTATCCTCAAGTCAAAGTCGAACTGGATCGTGAAAAGGCACGTACCGTGGGTGTTCCCACCAATGAAGTATTCCAGGCGATGTCGACCGCGATGGGCGGCGCGTTTGTGAATGACTTCAATCGCTTTGGAAGGTTGTACAGAGTTTATGTCCAGGCTGATGCCGAGACGCGTCGGAAGGCAAACGACATAGGAAACATTTATGTACGTTCCAGAACTACGAACCAGATGATTCCCCTCTCGACACTTGTGACTATTAAGGATGTTGCCGGCACGGAACTCACAACTCGGTTCAACTTGCTTCGCTCAGTTGAACTTCAAGGCGCGCCCTCCCGCGGCTACACATCGGGACAAGCACTTACAGCCCTTGAGGAAGTGTTTGCTCAAACAATGCCCAAAGAGATGGGCTTTGCTTACTCATCACTTTCTTATCAGGAGAAGATCGCACCTCCTGCTGGTCCGACTTTTCTTCTGGCCATTGTCGTTGTGTTTCTTCTGCTTGCGGCGCTTTATGAAAGCTGGCGGTTGCCCTGGGCCGTACTGCTTGGCTCGCCGCTTGTTGCACTCGGCGCCTTCTTTGGAGTCTGGTTGCTGAGCTACGACAACAACGTCTACGTGCAAGTTGGGCTTGTGATGCTCATCGGTCTGGCGGCAAAGAATGCAATTCTGATCGTTGAGTTTGCGAAGGCCAAGCACGAGAAGGATGGTTTACCACTTGAGGAAGCCGCACTCACCTCAGCACGGCTGCGTTTCCGCCCGATCCTCATGACTGCGTTTGCTTTCATTCTGGGCGTGGTTCCGTTGATGAAGGCAAGCGGCGCGGGTGCAGGTGCTCAAAACGTGATGGGCACCAGTGTGTTCTTCGGCATGCTGATCGCAACTGCGATGGGCGTGTTTCTAATCCCCGGAAACTACACCTTTATCGAAGGTCTGGGCAGGCGACGCAAAGCTCAAGAACATGTGCCCGCGACAGTACCATCGGATGGGCACGCTGTGGCAACACCAGTTGTTGAGGAACCTGTCGCTGTGCCCGTCCAAGCCAAAGCGCGAGGTGAACACGCATGAAGCGAATGATCGTTGCTGTGTTGATCGCGAGCAGCATTCAAACTCTTACGTTCGGCCAGAAGAAAAAAACTCCGAAACCGACCGTGCTCGCGCCAAGTGTATATCGTGCGGATCCAGCGGCTCAGCCCGATCACCAGTCAATCGCCGACACAAAATGGTTTGAGATCTTCAAAGATGAAAAACTCCAGGAGCTGATTCGCGAGGCGCTGGTCAATAACTTCGACTTACGCGAAGCGGTCGCGCGCGTAGACATTGCTCGAGCGAACTATGGCATCACCCGATCCGATCAGTTCCCCACCATAGGCGCAAGCGCCGATGTCACGACCGAACGTCGATCGAGAAGCGGAGTGGTTGACATTCCCGAACCCATCAAGCGCGATCGCAGCTTTGGGAGCGTCCTCCTTAACCTGCTCACTTTCGAACTCGACATCTGGGGGCGACTGCGAAAGGCGACTGCGGCAGCGAAGGCCGAACTCCTCGCCAGTGAGGAAGCACGCAAAGCTGTGGTAACCACTCTGGTGAGTGACGTAGCCACATCCTATTTCACACTGCGCGAACTTGATTTCGAGCTCGAGATTTCAAAACACACACTGTTTTCACGTCAGGAATCTCTTCGCATCATCAGGCTAAGACAGCAACGTGGCGTTGCGACAATGCTCGACGTCAGACAAGCGGAGCAACTCGTATATGACGCTACGGAGGTGATACCTTTGCTGCAACAGGCGATCGAGCAGAACGAAAACTTCCTCAGTTTCCTGACAGGGAAGAGTCCCGGTGCCATTCCACGCGGCCTTAGCCTGACCGACCATCAACTACCACCGAGTGTCCCTGCAGGACTGCCTTCGGATCTGATCGAACGACGCCCCGACATCCGGTCAGCAGAGCAGAGGCTTGTCTCGGCAGACCTCCAGATTGCAGTGGCCAAGAAAGCGTACTTTCCGCGTATCAGCCTGACCGGCTTTCTCGGATTTGAAAGCACTCAATTAACAAATCTCTTTAACGGATCACGCAGCGTCTGGGCCCTTGTTCCTCAGGTGACACAACCAATTTTCACCGGTGGCCGCCTGAAGTCGAATGTCCGGTTTACTCAGGCACAGCGAGACTTTTTCCTGATCGACTATCAAAAGACTATTCAGAATGCTTTTCGCGAAGTATCTGATTCGTTAATCGGCTACCAAAAAGTGCGAGAGGTTCGTGGTCAACGCGAGCTTCTGGTTACAACGCTTCAGGATCGCTCGCGATTGGCCTATCTACGCTACAACGGCGGCGTAGCGACCCTACTCGAGGCACTGGATGCCGACCGGGATAAGTTCGATGCAGAGCGGAGTTTGGCTGCGGCACGGCGCGACGAATTGCTATCGCTGGTCCAGATCTACAAAGCCCTTGGGGGCGGCTGGCAGTAGAACGGAAAGAATCCGAGTATGAAGACTAAAGAGCTGATCAAACGAGCAGAGAGTTTCGCAGCGCCTTTTTGCGTCACAAAGGGAGAAGACTTTCGTCTCCGGGATATTGATCCCGCCGACACACTCGATCTGAAGTCCGACGATAAACCGCGAGCGAAAGAAGCGCTGGCGATCGGCGTTCAGGCGCTCGCTGAGTTGCAGGATAAGTTGTATGCGCAAGATCGCTGGTCAGTCTTACTCATTTTTCAAGCGATGGATGCGGCTGGGAAGGACGGAGCGATCAAACATGTGATGTCAGGCGTGAATCCACAGGGCTGTCAGGTCTACTCCTTCAAGGGACCTTCCAGCGAAGACCTGGACCATGACTACCTCTGGCGTTGTATGAAGGCTCTTCCGGAACGTGGACGCATCGGCATCTTCAATCGCAGCTACTACGAAGAAACTCTGGTTGTGCGTGTGCATCCTGAGCTCCTTGCGGGTCAAAAGCTACCGCCTAAACTAGTCACCGACGATGTCTGGAATCAGCGCTTCAAAGACATAAGGAATTTCGAGCGATACCTGACTCACAATGGTGTCGCCATCTGCAAGATCTTTCTTCACGTTTCCAAGGCAGAACAGAAACGTCGGTTTCTCGGTCGACTTGAAGACCCCGAGAAGAACTGGAAGTTCTCGGCTAATGATGCAAAGGAACGGGAACATTGGTCCGATTACATGAAAGCTTACGAGGATACAATTCGCAATACTGCGGCTAAGTACGCCCCCTGGTATGTCGTACCGGCTGACAACAAGTGGTTTACACGCGTAGTTGTCGCAGCCGCAGTAATCAGAACTCTCACATCGCTCAAACTCGGGTATCCGAAGGTAAGCGAGAAAAAGCGGAATGAGCTGATATTGGCCAAACACACGCTACTTGGCACCAGTGATGAACCAGCACGTCGTCAGCTTGCGGCCTCAGCATGAACAGAATCAAATCCAGGGCCTTTCAACAGGCTGCTCTCAGGAGCGAGTCGTACCGAATCGCCGGTCTCCTGTGTCTGCTGTTCGGGGTTCTGATGTTCCTACTTGTTCGCGATCTCGTCGCTGGCCGTCTTCGACTGCTCCTTGCAGAGACTCTCGTGCTCGTCATTGCGGCTGCGAATGAAGCCGTAATGCTCGTCATAGTTAACCGTGCCATCAAACAGGAGCGAGAAGTTTCATCCGCGTTCTGGATCATTAATCTTCTCATCGAGTCGCAGCTTCCAACGATTGCGTTGTTGCTTTTGATCGAAAGCAACATAGTCAGTCCTTATCAAGCACTGGTAGCACCGGCACTACTTCTCTATTTCCTCTTCATTATTCTCTCTACGTTGCGACTGAGGCCGAGCATTTCGTTTCTGACCGGCCTTGCATCGTCAGTGGGGTACCTCGCGCTCATTGTTTATGTCCAAACAACCTATCCCGGTTTGGACCAGCAGCCCGGAACGTTTCCCCGGGCGGTCTATTTTGTCTATGCCGGCTTGATACTGATCGGTGGTGCAGTTGCGGCTGCAGTTGCAGGGCAGATTCGCGCCCATGTCTTTGCGGCGTTACGAGAAGCGGAGTTACAGAAACATCTCGATCAGGTGAGACACGACCTTGACGTAGCCCGATCGATTCAACAGGGACTTCTTCCGAATCGCGCTCCCAACCTCGATGACTTCGAACTCGCTGGTTGGAATCAACCCGCAGATCAGACTGGCGGAGATTACTTCGACTGGCAGCTGTTACCTGACGGGAGACTCGCAATCAGTTTAGGTGATGCGACTGGACACGGGATTGGGCCCGCTTTGGTGAGCGCGTCTTGCAGAGCTTACGCGCGCGCGACTTTTCTATCCGGCAATACTCACAATGGTTTGCTGGAACGTCTCAATCGACTACTGGCTGACGATCTTTCCGCGAATCGTTTCGTGACATTCGCCGTTGCATTTTTGAAACCTGATCGATCTTCCGTCGAAGTATTGTCGGCCGGTCACGGTCCAATCCTTTGGTACAAGCGTACTGACGACACGTTTGAAAACCTTGAGGCTCAGGGAATACCACTCGGCATGATCGCAGGAGTCAAATACGGCCATGCAACCGATCGGACCCTTAACCGCGGCGACATGTTGGTACTCGTGACGGACGGATTCTACGAGTGGGCGAATCCTGAAGGGGAAGAATTCGGATTGGACAGGCTCGAAGCAACGATTCGCGAGTCTCGCGATTATTCCGCAGATGAAATGATTGCACGTCTGCGGAGCGCTGTCGGAGATTTTTGTAGAGGAACAGAGCAAAAGGATGACCTGACAGCAGTGATCCTTAAGCGGACGGCGTGACGAGTTTTCATAGCTAACGCACTTCATGCATTGCGAAAAGATGAGGAGGTTCAATCATGAGTAAAGCCGCAACCGGAACGAAGGATAGCGCTAAAGGAGCAATCACGAATCTTGTTGAAGTAAGTAAGCTCGATACGCTTTACAGAGACATTTATCTTGATAGAGCTCGTACTCTACTGGAACCACTGTTAACGTCATCCAACTACAAATACCTGAAAGAAAGTTTGGCTTCGCTCACATGGATCGAACGACAACTCAGGAGCGCAGTGGAACGAGGCGACTGGAAGAAGTCACAGGAGTTGACGGAACACATTCGCAAGACGAAAGCTTCTGCCACTGCCAGTACAGAAGCCCTGAAGTTAGGCGAAGAGGTTTACGACGGACTCTCGGATATACCAATTGATCCCTTCTCTCCCGGCTTCGACGTGTTCATGGGTGGATCCGAGAAACTAATGGAGCTACGAGCTCGCGCGATCCAAATCCTCACAAAACTCGAGAGCATAGATTCCGGCGAAAAAGAGTTCTATGCGCGGCGTCGCGCTGACTTTCAAAAACTCTCGATCAAAATAAGTAGCAGTCCGAAGGAAGAGAAAGTGGCCGCTGGACCGGCGGAACTTCAGCAGAACGCTTTGAAAGCTCTCGATTCTGGAGATCTTTCCCAGCTCCAAGACATTGTTAGCAAGCTAATGAGCAAGCCCGCAGCTCCGCAAAAGACCGATAAGGCGCCGGAGGTCAGCCACGTTGAAGTAGCGGAGCTTGGCGAGGATCTGCTTTATTCGTTTTCAGATGCAACACTCGCCGCTGCAAGCCGACTTGGTCTAACGCCGGTTCGAACTAAATCGCGGCGTCACTTCGCGCACCTAGTTCCTCATGGCTGGCAACCTTCTTTCATGAAGGGTGAGAGCAGGCAATGGTCGAAGGACCAGATC
>JBKPAC010000039.1:0-12920 GCA_046726175.1 Acidobacteriota bacterium | reverse complement strand
AAACTGCACCTTCGGATTCTTCTTCCCCAGCACCCGCGTGATCGCTGCCGTCAACGTTGTCTTCCCGTGGTCCACGTGCCCGATTGTCCCGATGTTCACGTGCGGCTTCGAACGGTCAAATTTCTCTTTCGACATCTCTCTTAGTTAGCCTCTTAGATTGAATGATTAGTCACTACCATTATGATGGAGCCCGCGATGAGATTTGAACTCATGACCTCCTCCTTACCAAGGAGGCGCTCTACCCCTGAGCTACGCGGGCGCGGTCCGCGCGTCCCATTAATAATTGGAGCGGGCGACGAGACTCGAACTCGCGACCCTCAGCTTGGAAGGCTGATGCTCTACCAACTGAGCTACACCCGCCCACGAATTTTCGGATTGCGAATTTCGGATTGCGGATTTGATGACTCCGCCGCGAACTGTACTAAATTCGAAATTCGCAATCCGAAATCCGCAATTCCTCATGGTGCAGGGGGGAGGATTCGAACCTCCGTAGGGCGTGAGCCCGCCGGGTTTACAGCCCGGTGCCATTAACCACTCGACCACCCCTGCATTTGTAGTTATCAGGCAGTTGCTGGAGCCGGCGAAGGGACTTGAACCCCCGACCCTCTGATTACAAATCAGATGCTCTACCAACTGAGCTACGCCGGCTTGCTATAGTGTACAAATAGCGTATTCCGACAAAATGCGGATACTACCAACAGCATTGTTAAAACGCAAGCGACTGAGTTACTTGGATGTATTCGCGTTGCTTTTGTAGCGCGCTTAAAGAATATCCTTAAGTATTAAAAAGAATATCGTTGACGTCGTGAAACGCTAACCAGTAAGATTCAGTAGCCCTAACATCTCGGCACAGCCGCCGAGGCCCACCTTTGACGGAGAATCACCGAAGTTAACTCAGTTCAATATTGCGCGCAGGCGCCCTCCCAAAGTTTTGATCGGAAAAAGGAGATTCAGGATGCTCGCTCATGCCTTTCGACGCGGAAATCTCGTCCCCAGTGGCAGGTTGGTAGCGGCGTTGCTGGCCATAACTTTCAGCTTTGCAGCCGCCTTTGCTCAAAATCCGCCTCCAACACCACAAATGTCTCCAACAATTGAGACTCCAACCAACCCGGTCGATGTTGGCGTGGGAAGAAGTAACCTTGAATGCGCCGGTTATTTTCGGATGCCACCATTGCAGGGAATCCCGCAAATCGTCGGCGGTGAACAGGAGCAAGAAAAACGCATCTACACGACCGGCGACATTGTTTATCTTAATGCCGGTTCACAACAGGAAGTTCGCGAGGGACAGGAATTTCACGTTGTCCGCCCACGCGGCTTCGTTGAGAAGGTTTACCGGCAGAAGAAGGGTGATCTCGGAGTGTTCTTCCAGGAGCTAGGCACAGTCCGCGTGATTCGAGTGAAGCCCAACGTCTCCGTTGCACAAGTGATTTTTGCGTGCGAAACAATCTTGCTCGGTGACCTGCTCACCGGGGCCCTTGATCGTCCTACGCCTGACCCGTTTGTAGCCGAACGATTGGATCGCTTTAGTGACTCAAGCGGACTGCCAAATGGTCGAATCATGATGGCGCGCGACGGGCGTGAGATGCTAAGTAGCGGAGACATCGTGTACATCGACATCGGAGCAGAAGATAAGGCAGTGCTCGGGGATTTTGTTACGATCTATCGCAAAGTCGGTACTGGCAATATTGTCGATATCGAGCGCGAGGAGCTTGCACGAAGATCCGAGAAAGGCTTTGCAAGCGACAAGTACCGCGGTGGAACGTTCTCGATACAGGCGCAACGTTCAAAAGATACCAGAGACGAACCCGGCCAATATTTCCACAGTCCAATCAAGTCCTCAAAGGTTAAGGACAAGCGACCCCAAATGCCCCGTAAGGTTGTCGGTGAGGCATTGATCGTGAACGTTCAGCAGCGAACGGCTACTGCTCTTATCGTTCGCTCAGTTCAGGAAGTGCACACTGGAGATTACGTGGAATTGAAGTGGAACCCTAAAGATGTGGAACGTAAATAGGACTGGCTTTTAGCTGGCGAGCTAAAGAGGCTTCGGCTAATTCCGAAGCCTCTTTTTGTTTCTCTAATCGCGCATCACCGCGGCGACTTCGGTGGGCTTAATTTCCCGCTTCTCATTTCGGCCCTGAAGAACAGAGTGATAAAACTGGCGAAAGTAGCCATACATCGAGAGGCAGGACGAAATAACTACAAGCCATAGCATGGCGCGGCCGAGCGTGTAGAGCAGGACCTGCCAATCGTTTCCTGTTGTTGCTCCATCGCCAAGAAGATGTTGCCAAGCGCTTCGAAGTTCCGGCACGGACCAAAATTCAATTGCCGGAAACGGTTTACCAAAGTTCGCAACCGGCGGTTTTCCAGCGACGCTGGAGGCGATCAGCAAGGCCACTGTAACCACTTGGGCCAGCATCTTGAACTTTCCCATTTTCGACGCGGAGATTACGACGCCCTCAGCCGCTGCAATCGATCTTAGCCCTGTAACAGCAAACTCTCGCCCGATGATGATGACCACTGCCCAGGCCGGCGCCAGCTGGTTTTCGACCAATGAGATCAGCGCCGCTGAGATAAGCAATTTATCCGCAATTGGGTCGAGCAGTTTTCCCAGCCGCGTGACCTGATCCCGGCTGCGCGCAAAGTGGCCGTCAAGGTAATCGGTCAGCGCCGCACCAAGGAACACTACTACGCCAAGAATATGCCGCGGGACTCCAAACCAATTCTCTGAAAACGGAGTAAGCAGAACCGCTACCAACAGAGGCACGATAAAGATACGTAAGAGAGTTAGAGAGTTGGGAAGATTCACGCCCGTTCCGCCGAAGGTCTATTACTGCAGAAACAACTATGTCGCGAGTTTAGGACTCGCGTTGAAACCGAGTCAAGACGGCGAACAGCTAACTTGCCCAATCATCGCCGCTCCGCTACTATTACAGATTCTCCGCCGACGGAAATTCACGTCTATGGCAGCCCGCGGTTGTTTTAAGTGATATGGCGATCGATCGAATCACAGTCAGAGGCGCCCGCCAGCACAACCTTAAAAACATAAACGTCGAGATTCCGCGTGACCGCTTTACGGTCGTGACCGGGCTTTCGGGCTCAGGAAAATCGTCCCTCGCATTCGACACGATCTACGCCGAGGGGCAGCGACGGTATGTTGAGTCGCTTTCGGCGTACGCGCGTCAATTCCTGGATCAACTTGAGAAACCTGATGTTGATTCGGTTGACGGCTTGTCACCCGCTATTTCAATAGAACAAAAGACGGTCTCGCGCAGCCCACGGTCGACTGTGGGTACGGTGACTGAGATCTACGACTACATGAGGTTGCTCTTCTCTTCGATTGGACAACCGCATTGTCATGTTTGCGGTGCACCCATTACTCGTCAGAGCATCGATCAGATCGTTCAGAACGTTCTCGCGCTACCCGAAGGCGAAAGGGTGATGATCCTGGCCCCAATCGTCCGCGGCAGGAAGGGCGAGTTTCGTAAGGAACTTGAGAAGCTCGCTAAAGATGGATTCCTTCGAGCTCGCGTTGATGGAGAGTTGTTGTCGCTCGATGAAGAGATTCGGCTCGATAAAAGGCGCAACCACACGATTGAGGCTGTAGTAGATCGACTGCTGATCAAGTCCGGCATCAACGAGCGACTGTCGGAGTCAATCCGAACTGCACTGAAGCTCACCGGCGGAGCTGTTTTGGTTTCGGTAGTTGATGGCGAAGAGAAGCTCTATTCCGAACGAATGGCTTGTGTTAATTGCGGCATCAATGTTCCGCCGCTCGAGCCTCGTTCGTTTTCCTTCAACTCAGCTTACGGTGCGTGCAAGCGCTGTCACGGTTTGGGAACGGTACTGGAAGTCGACAGGACCAAACTTATTCCCGATGCGACTTTGCCAGTCGAGAAGATTCCGTTCATGGGCACGGCTGATCGCCAGGGCTCAGCGTATCTCAAGAGTGCGCTGCAGGCCGTTATCAAGCATTTCAACGCCAACCCAAAAAGCTCGTTTCTTGAGTTGTCAAAAGAGGTTTGCGAAGGCTTCTTCAACGGTGTTGCAGGGAAACTGAAGTTCACACAGGGACTGTACTCATACGAGAGCACGTGGAAAGGTGCCTTGCGTTGGTTGCGCGATCGTCTGAACGAAGCTCCCACAGAAAGCGTACGCGTTGCGCTGGAAGAACTGGTTTCGCCAATCGCTTGTCCCGATTGCAAGGGCCGTCGTTTGCGCGCCGATTCTTTGGCAGTTCGCCTCGGTGGCCGAGGAATAGCGGATTACACTTCGTTGCCAATAGAGGAAGCCGTAGACGCTTTCGATCAGATCAAACTCACACCGCGTGAAGAACAGATAGCGGGTTCGATTCTGCGAGAGATCAGAAATCGACTCAGGTTTCTACAACATGTTGGACTCGGTTATCTGACGTTGGATCGTTCGTCGTCGACGCTTTCCGGTGGTGAGGGACAGAGAATCCGGTTGGCGACTCAGATTGGATCACAACTGCGCGGCGTGCTGTACGTTCTTGACGAGCCGTCGATCGGTCTTCATCCCCGTGACAACCAGCGGCTTCTAGAGACGCTATCTGCTCTACGTGATCTTGGCAATACAGTGCTCGTGGTCGAACACGACGAAGAAACAATTCGACGTGCTGATTACGTTGTCGATCTTGGTCCAGGCGCCGGAGCACATGGCGGCGCCGTGGTTGCAAGTGGCACTGCCGAGGAAGTCGCTAAGAATCCAAACTCAATCACCGGGCTTTATATCCAAGGTCTGAGAAAGATTGAGGTACCTGAGCAACGCCGTACGCCAAACGGTAAGTACCTGATCATTCATGGAGCTCGAGCAAACAACCTGAAAGAAATTGACGTCGCGTTTCCGCTCGGGCTGCTGACCGTAATTACTGGAGTATCAGGCTCAGGAAAGTCGACGCTGGTCGGCGACATTCTCTATCGCGCTCTCGCTCGTCATCTCTACGGCTCACTCGCAGAGCCGGGACCGTACACGGCAATTGAGGGCCTTGAGCATCTCGACAAAGTGATCGAAATCGATCAGTCTCCCATCGGACGTACACCGCGTTCGAATCCGGCTACCTACACGGGACTGTTCACACCGATTCGTGAGCTGTATGCCATGCTGCCGGAATCACGCGAACGTGGGTACAAAGCGGGGCGTTTCTCGTTCAATGTCAAGGGAGGACGATGTGAGGCGTGCGAAGGCGACGGCATGAAACGGATCGAGATGAACTTTCTGCCAGATGTTTATGTACTCTGTGACGTTTGTCGCGGCGCTCGTTACAACCGTGAGACGCTGGCAGTTAAATATAAAGGTAAGTCGATCGCCGAGCTGCTAGATACGACTGTCGAAGAGGCGCTGCCGCTGCTTGAGAATATTCCGCAAATCCAACAGAAGCTGCAGACCTTACTTGATGTTGGTCTGGGCTATATCAAGCTGGGTCAGTCGGCGACGACCTTGTCAGGTGGTGAGGCGCAGCGGATCAAGCTTGCCAAAGAACTTTCGAAGCGTGCTACAGGCAGGACCATATACATACTTGACGAGCCAACCACTGGACTTCATTTCGCAGACGTTCATAAACTCCTGGACGTCCTGCAGCGACTCGTTTCGCTTGGCAACACAGTCCTGGTGATCGAGCATAACCTCGATGTCATAAAGAGTGCGGACCACATCATAGACCTTGGACCAGAAGGTGGAGCCCACGGCGGACGTGTCGTGGTGAGTGGAACTCCTGAAGAAGTCGCCCGCTCGCGTCGCTCACACACCGGGCAAGTTTTGCGTCCCCTACTCAACGGACGCTTGAATCGCAACGGCAACGGCACTGGGACTTGAAGTTCGACTATGTCGTCTTCATGCAAAGACATGTCCGTTTACGACGATCTTCAACCGCTAAACCTTGACGAAGTTACGACCTACGCCCTGGATTCGCGATCTAGTAAAGTCGGTTTAAGTGACTTCGCTCGTGCAATCCAGGAGCCTTGCTCTCTTAAGGACTTCCTAAAAAGTCTGCCGAACATTTTGGCGGTTCAGAATCTCAGGGCGCTTGCTAGTGAAATTCGTCGAGCGCGAGATTTGAAGAAACCGATTATCTGGGGAATTGGCGGACATGTAATCAAAACGGGGCTTGCTCCAATCATCATCGACCTGCTTAGGCGCGGCTTCGTCACCGGAGTCGCGGCGAACGGCTCTGTGCTGGTCCATGACTCGGAGATAGCAATGGTCGGCTCGACCTCGGAAGATGTGGACGCGACTCTTGGTAAGGGAGTGTTCGGTGGCGCTGAAGAAACCGGGAAACTTCTGAACAACGCGGCCCGAGACGGAGCACGCGATGGCATTGGTCTTGGAGAGGCAATTGGCCGGGCGCTTACATCTCTCGATCCAAAGAACCGTGAATACTCGTTAATCTGTACTGCGTACTCCCAGCGAGTGCCATTTACCGCGCACGTCACAATCGGAGGAGATATCGGACACTTCCATCCCACAGCCGACGGTGCTTCGCTCGGCGCAACTACTCACACCGACTTTAGATTGCTGGCGGAACTGGTGCGACGAATGAATGGCGGTGGCGTCTATCTCAACGTTGGTTCTGCGGTAGTGTTGCCTGAAGTTTTTCTCAAATGCGTGACATTGGTCCGCAATCTCGGACACGAGCTTACCGACATCACGACCGCAAACTTTGATTTCATCCAGTCATATCGCCCGTTGACGAATGTCGTGCGACGTCCTACTGCAAACGGCGCCGGCCAGGGCTACTCCATCACTGGTCATCACGAACTCACCATCCCACTGCTGGCCGCTGAACTTATCTGCAGCGGCGCAAACGAATAGATCGGTTCAGTCGCCAGTTCACTGCTCCTATCAGCCTGAGCGACTGCAAACAGGTGACGAGCATCGTCTCCAAACGTCAGATGCCATCTCGCCGAAAGGCTTGTGATCCTTAAACCAGCTTCAGCGCAAAGCCGCTGAAACTCGTCTGCGTCACTCAACGAAGTCGCATGAGCGGGAGTATGGCTGTCGATTGGAATCGTCAGAGCCAGAAACCCGCCAGGCACAAGGACTCTGGCGATTTCAGCTAATGCCAACTGAGGTTGAGGGAGGTGTTCAATGACTTCAGACGCAATCAAAAGATCTACAGACCTGTCACGAAATGGTAGAGCTGTGATATCTGCAGTTTGAAATGTTGCACGATCCTCGACTCCTTTATACTCAGCCAGTTTTTGCGAGTACTTGACTGAAGCACTACTGATATCGACTCCCAGACCAGTCCAGCCCGGTCTCATTCGCAAAATTTCACACAGCATTGCCCCCGAACCACAACCAATGTCGGCAACGACACCACGACGAAAAGTCATTCCCTCGACGGTGCGTTTGATGAACCTGAGGCGAGCGACCGCAGACGATTGAAACGCAAACGTGAAATGTGTCACCAGTGGATAGAAACTCTGATCGTAGATCTGTTTGCACGCCTCATCGAACGGTAGATGATGATCCATCTGTCGCTTTAATTTCATGTAATGCCGTAGCGCGCGAACAACGCATTCAGGTGACATGCGGGTAACGGAAAAAATATCCGCCAGTATCTCTTCCGCCTGTTGCCAAACGGTGCGGGTATTTCCACCGAGGATCCGAGCGATGGGTGGTCCGATTCCGACGTAGAGGGAAAGTAATGTTCTTTCCCACAATGGAGCCTGGTCAGCGTACGCATCAAACAATTTCAGACAATTATGATAAGCAGCCAAACCAGTGCGTTGAAAAAGTGCCATCTCCCATGCCAAAGCAGCATCCTCCCGTTTCATTCAAGTCGGTCGGGAGTGAGCGGCAGCAAGATGCGTTCCCGTCGAGTCCGGCCGATTTTTCGCGTTGATTGGCTTGATTAATGAATTGCTGCGCGATGAGATTCCATCAGGTGGAGCAGCTTTTGATATTTCACTTGGAGTCTCGTTCTGTCATGAGCACAAACGTACGAAATCGCCAGATTTACATGAAATTCGTTTGGTAAGCTATAATCCGACGCCCGCGCTCAGCAAAGAAAAGAGAGGAGCAAGAACAAGGCTTACCATGAAGCGTGAAAAGCTTGAACACTTCCGGCAACTCCTCCTGGCACAACTGAAAGAGCACGCCGAACACATTCGCACAGATCAGGAAGCGGCGCTCGAAGCTTCGGACGACGACGGGAAAGACACCGTGGATCGCTCGCTGAGCGACCTGAATACTGAGCTGGCATTTAAACTAGGCGAGAACGAATCGCAGTTGGTGGCGGACATCGATCAAGCTTTGCTGAGAATTGAGGAAGGAACTTACGGCAAGTGTGCGCGTTGCGGCCGGGAGATAGACGAGCGACGCCTTGAAGCACTTCCGACCGCGCGCTACGACGCTAACTGCCAGCGGATAATCGAACAGGCTAAAGGACTCGACGACACTCCTTCTTTATAGGACCTTTCCGAAACCATTTATCATTTGCCATTGTACATTTCTCTTTTTCATTTTTCATTCATCACTTGCGAATGAAGATCAGATGGAAAATGAGAAATGTAGGATGGCAAATGGTAAATAGGATCGACCAAGTACTACGGCCAATTAGTGCTTACTTCGCCGATAGCAAAAACCTCATGCCTTGGGGTGCGCTTTGTCGTACACCTCGACTAGCTTCTCCATCGACACATGAGTATAGATTTGCGTAGTCGAGAGGCGCGCGTGACCGAGGAGCTCCTGAATGTCGCGTAAGTCGGCTCCACTATCAAGCAGATGAGTTGCAAAGGAATGGCGAAGTGCGTGAGGGCTTATGTTATGAAGTCCGGCGCAGATGCGAATGTACTTTTCTACCATTCTTCCAACGGACCGCGTCGTGATGCGAGTTCCCTGGTAGTTCAGAAACAGTGCCTGGTCATCCCGGACAGTAATTGGCGCATTCACCAGGAAATGGTCACGGATTCTGACGTACGCCTGCAAAGCATCTCGCGCTGGTTCACCGAACGGCACGATTCGTTCTTTTCGTCGCTTACCACTTACGCGGACTAACCGGTTTCCGAAATCGACATCGGCAACATTCAGTTTCGTAAGTTCCGATACTCGCACTCCTGTCGCATACATGAGTTCGAGTATGGCGCGATCGCGCTTGCCAAGATCGGTTTCAGCGTCAGGCGACTCAATGAAGCGAACCGCCTCTTCAATCGACAGATGCTTCGGTAGCTTTTTCTCCAGCCGTGGTGTGTTTACAAGCTTGGCGGGATTAGTTTCCAGCACACCCTCGCGCACGAGGAATTGAAAAAACGTGCGCAGCGCAGCCAATTTCCGAGCAATTGACGCTTTGCTTTTCTTCGCTGCATGCAGACTGGCCAGCCATTCACGAATCGTGATGTGGTCAATCTCACGAGTGTTTGGAACATGTCGTTTGCTGTTGCCGGCTTTCGCAGGAGCGAGGTAATCGTAGAACTGCTCGAGATCGCTCGCATAATTGCGCAGCGTGTGTTCACTCACATTTCTTTCGTATCGCAGGTGCTCGAGAAATTGATCGAACTGTTTCTTCATGCCGCAGCGTTACCAATCATTGGATCGTGACGGGCCGGGTTTCGGCGAATAGTAACCCCGGCGAGAGCGAACACGAACATCCTTCCGGGCCTTCACGCGCAAGTCGAGGGTGTGAAACTTACCATCACGATGATCACCTGACGGGTAATAGCTGAGAACATACTGCTGCGAAAGGTCGGCGGCAATCTGATCGAAAGCAGCATTCAACTCGCCAACAGTTCTAGGCAAGTAGACGGCGCCTCCAGTTTGACTCGTCAACTGCTCCATGCGACGTTCAGCAGCAAGCGCGCGCAAGTTAGCACCTTCGTACAAGCCGGTTTGCACAACGAAGATTTGGCAATCATTCGATATCACTCGTTGCATTGTGGTGTCGAAATCGACGCGACTCGTGGTTTCGATGCCGTCTGAAACAATCACCAGAACGCGACGTCCGGTATAAGGTCGTAAATAAGCGGCTGCGTCGACAATCGCATCGAACAGCGAAGTAGAACCTTCCGGTTTGCCAAAGCTCAAGATAATCTGCTCGAGCTTTGCCACATCACGCGTTAATGGTTGCGCCAGGTAGCTGTCAGTTTCCACTGAGTAGATAGCCGCTTCGTCAACCGGACGCATGACACGCCGAAAGAAATGAACCGCAGCTTGCTTTTCAAATTCGCGCGCGAAGTCGAGACTACCACTGTTGTCGAAGAGCATCGCTATCCGCACGCTAGTTTCACTGCGGGTCAGATTCGTCAGAGGCCGCACCTGTCCGTCCACCAACAGTTCAAAATCTTCGAGCTTAAGAGTCGTAACTGCGAGGCCATGTTGATCGAATATCGATGCGGGAATTGGGACGAGATTGGAAGTGACGCGAACGACGTCGTTAGCATCGACTTCGTCGTCAGATTGGCTATCGCCAGACGTCGAGCCCTTTGAACTGCTGCCGGAACCGCGCGGCTCAGCGATTGGACCAGGCCTGGACTTTGCGGTGGAAGGTGTCTTCGGCTCCTTTTTCCTGCCGGATTGAGCAGCTACTTGGTTTGAAATCAGGAGGACAACGGTCAACGACAACGCAGTAGCAATCAAACAAAGATTACCGATGCGCTTCATCCTGCGGTCACCTGTGCCGATTCCGGCTTTCCTATTTGTTGCAGCCATGACTGCCATTCTGTTAGCGCGCGATCAACCTGCAATTGACGTCGGTCTCGTTTTCTACGTACGCGCTTCCGATCTTGTTCATCGAGGGGTTCCAGTAGCGCAAACGTGATATTTACCGGCTGGAAGTTTTTGGCGTCGGCGTTCGAAACATAACGAGAAAGAGATCCGATCGCGCTCCGTCCGGGCGCCTCAACCAGAATATCTCCGGCGGTCAAACGAGCGGCGTTAATACCAGCCAGCCAACCCATAGCTACCGACTCAACGTAGCCTTCGACGCCGGTAATCTGGCCTGCAAAGAAGACGCGGGGTAACTCGCGCATCTGCATTGTTGGGGCAAGCACCCGGGGAGAACAGATGTAGGTGTTGCGGTGAATCTGCCCGAACTGTAGGAACTCCGCTTTCTCTAAACCCGGGATCAAACGCAGCACGCGGGCTTGTTCGCCGTAACGTAGATGATTCTGAAAGCCAACCAGGCTGTATGCGTCCGCCATTAAATTTTCCTGCCTGAGCTGGACGGTGGCGTAAGGTTCGCGTCCCGTTCTCGGATCTCTTAAGCCAACCGGCTTCATCGGTCCGAATCGGAGCGTGTCCACTCCGCGGCGTGCCAGTTCCTCGATCGGGAGGCAGGCTTCGAACCAACGGGTTTTTTCAAATCGCTGCAAAGGAACACTCTTGGCCTCGATTAGCGCGTTGTAGAAGGTCGTGTATTGATCTTCGGTGAACGGGCAATTCAGGTAGTCTGGCCCACCCTTGTCGTAGCGAGCGGCCGAAAACGCAATTGAGTGATCGATCGAGTCGGCCGAAACTATTGGAGCGATCGCGTCATAGAAATAAAGTTGATCGCTCCCAGTGAGTTTCATGATCTCGGCTGTCAACGCATCGGAGGATAACGGCCCTGTTGCAATGATGGTGATTCGGTGAGGCGTAATGCGTGTTACTTCCTCTCGCACGACGCGGATCTTCGGATGACTCGCTATTTTTTCGGTAATGTAGTCGGCGAACAGGCAGCGATCGACTGCCAGTGCAGCTCCGGCTGGAACTCGAGTCGCACTCGCGGCCTCCATCACCAAAGAATCACCGCGACGCAACTCTTCTTTGAGCAGATAGGAAGCTGTTCCAGGCTCGTCAGATTTAAGCGAGTTTGAACAGACGATCTCGGCGAGTTTGTCGGTCTGATGAGCGGGCGTCTGCTTTTGGGGTCGCATTTCGTAAAGGGCAACCTGAGCTCCATGGTTGGCGGCTTGCCACGCTGCTTCCACTCCGGCTAGTCCGCCTCCGATTACAATCACATCAGACATTATGGTTTTTTCTTTTCCGTCGGCTTCGGAGCACCGGACTTGGCAGCATCCGGTTTGGGCGCGTCCAATTTGTAGTCAGCCACGTCACCTTGAAAGTGTCTGTAGTCGCTCCATTCAATTGTCTTGTTGAAATCACCGCCCCCAAACAGCAGTACCTTAACCGACAAGTTAATCTGCGCATAACGAGGAAGCCAGACGCCTTCAACCATTCGCGTCTGTTCCATCACAAACGCAGCCCCGGGACGAAGTGACAACAAAAGACCTCCAGCCATTTTAAATCCTTCCGCGAGCCGAGCCTCTAAGCGCATGACTTGCTTGTCTACGGGATCGATCCATACCGCACCAACAAGTTTCGCTATCAATGATTCCTCACGATTGCTCGGTTTGAAGCCTGGACGCGGGCGAAAGTCAAACACCACGGCGTCGCGGCCATTGAATTTCTCGCGACGTGGCGAGACAAACTCACACACTCGCAGAAATTGCGACACTTCCGGATCTTCATTCGAATCACCGGTGGCCTTTGCACGCTTCTTCTCGCGTTCGAGCCGGCGCCGCTCTTCTTTCTGAGCATCTTTCTCGCGATCCCGCTCAGCCTTCTCAAACTCTTCCTGCACTCGCTTCTCTTCGCGTGCGGCGCGCTCAGGTGATAACGGCACTCCGTTTTCGCTAATCAGTTTTTGAATTGGCTCGCGATTCGCTACCGGAAAGATCTCATAGACTTTGACAGTCTCTTTCTTAAGCTCACCTTTGCTGTTGATCTCGCGGTCAGTCTCTTTCTGGGTGAAAGCGTACTCGGTTACTCGCTTTTCAACTTCGTCCTGATTCTTAGCGACTTCTCGAAGCAATGCTGGAACGTTCAGGTTCTCCGTGCTCGAGGGTGGATCAAAAACCGAAGTTGATAATCCTGTATTGAAGGCCACTCGTTGCAGCGAGAACGTCAACTCGCCGGTACCCATATTC
>JBKPAC010000038.1:0-9999 GCA_046726175.1 Acidobacteriota bacterium | reverse complement strand
GCCACAGGAACATTGCTTCCTGGCTACTGAACTAGCTCTCGAATCCCAGCGACGCGCGCAAAAGATCAAACTAGGAGAGATCTCTTCAATGTAAATTTCTGGGAGCGCGGGCGTCTCGCCCGCACTCTCGTTCTTGCTGAGTTCTGAAGGGTTAAGGGAAGGGAGCGTTTGTGCGGGCGAGACGCCCGCGCTCCCAGTGAATGCGATGAGTAAAGATCAAAAACTTTCGCGTAGAGAGTTTGTGCGCACGACTGCCGCAGGCTTGCTCGGGTCGTATGTGATCACCAGCGGCTTTCCCACGATCGTGCCGGCGTCTGTCCTGAAGGGGAAAGGACCGTCCGGTCGTATCAATGTGGCGGCGATTGGTACCGGACGCATTTCGAGAGGTCACGACTTGCCGGGAGTTTGGAGGTATGACCACGCTCAGATCGTTGCTGTTTGCGATATCGACACCAAACGCGTGGATGATGCGCGTAAGCTGGTTAACGACTATTACGCGAAGAAAACAGGGAAGCCGTTCGACGGAGTCAAAACCTATACAGACTACCGCGAGGTGCTTCAGAACAAAGACGTCGACGCAGTGATCATCAGCACTCCCGATCATTGGCATGCGGCAATCGGCATTAATGCGGCTGAGGCCGGCAAAGATGCGTACTTGCAGAAGCCCGCGTCACTCACAATCGCTGAGGGACGAGCGCTGAGCGACGCAGTCCATCGCACGGGTCGGATCTTTCAGGTAGGGAGCCAGCAACGCTCGTCACCGCAATTTCGTTATGCGGCCGAACTGGTACGCAACGGCCGGATCGGAGAATTGAAAACGGTGTACGTCGGTTTACCCGGCGATCCTTCTGGCGATGAAGAGCCGGAGATGCCCGTTCCGCGGAATCTCAATTACGACTTCTGGCTCGGTTCAACTCCCAGCGTCTACTACACCGAGAAGAGAGTACATCCGCAGAACGATTACGGTCGCCCCGGCTGGCTGCGCTGCGAACAATTCGGCGCAGGCATGATCACTGGCTGGGGATCCCATCACATCGACTCGGCCCACTGGGCCATGGACGCAGAGTACACCGGTCCAGTCGAAGTTTCTGGGTGGGCTGAATTCCCGACGAAGGGTCTGTGGGATGTCCATGGAAAATTTCGTACGGAAGCTCTTTACGCAAGCGGCGTAAAGATGGTGGTGAGTAATGAGCTTCCGAATGGAATTAAGTTTGAGGGCACTGAAGGCTGGATCTTCGTTTCGCGCGGAAATGAATCAGTAACGTCGAGCGATCCGGTTGCGAAGTTGAAGGATGCACAGGCGTTGGCTGCCAGCAATCCGAAAATCATTGAATCCGTGATTGGGCCGCAGGAAATTCATTTGTACGAAAGCAAGGAACATCACGGAAACTGGCTGGAATGTGTCAGGTCACGAACGCCTCCAATTGCTCCGATCGAAGTTGCGCACCGGTCCTGCTCAACGTGTCTCGTTCATCACATCGCCATGAAGTTGAAGCGAAAGGTCCATTGGGATCCGGTGAAGGAAAGATTCAGAAACGACGATGACGCCAACAGCATGTTGTCGCGTGCCCAACGCTGGCCCTATGGCATTCCGGAGCATAAGGTATAAAGATTTTCGATTGCGGGGTAGATACCCTTTATCGGTTCGAGTTCGAAACTCACTGCTCCTTCAACCTAAATAAATGCCATCTTCCATCGAAAGTCCGAAGGTCGAAATCCGCAATCCGCAATCAGCAATCAGCAATTCGGTTGAGTATGCGGTGCCGGGGGAGGAGTTCTCGGGCGGGTGGTGGCGTTTGCTTCGTGTCTTTGGACCGGGCGCGATCATCGCTTCGGTCACGGTTGGTACAGGCGAGACGATCTTCGCTCCACGAGCGGGAGCAACTTTTGGTTACGCACTGTTCTGGGTGATCTTGCTGGCGGTAGTAAGCAAGGCCGTGCTTGTTTACACCGGTGCACGCCATCTGGTGTTGACCGGCGAACATCCGGTGCAGGCTTGGGCCCGCTTTCCTGGTCCACGCCGGTGGGTACCAATCCTCATGGGCCTTGTAATTGTTCTTGCGTTCCCCTTATGGATCGCTGCACTCGCTGACGCAATCAGCAGTTTGTGCATCTGGATCACAGGTGCAGGTGGCGCAGTCGCCTGGGGTCGCCCGGTTTGGGCCACGGGAATCATCCTTGCGGCCATGGCGCTTACCTTAATTCAGACCTACAACATCATCGAACGTGTATCGATCGTCATTCTGGGACTTAAGGTTGTTTTCATCCTTATTGCTGTTTTGTGGGTCCGTCCCGACTGGGTGGCAGCTGTTTCGAACGCTATCGTGCCTCACCTTCCAAAGTACGAACCGTGGGTGATCGCAAGCTATCCCGACGTAGCCGGTCGCGCTGTATGGCTGGAGATTGCTGTGTTGCTTGGAGCTGTCGGTGGTGGAGTGCAGGACTACACCGGTTATGTCTCGATGATGCGCGAGAAGAAATGGGGGGCCAGCGGAGCTGAGAATGGTGGACCAGACAAACTGAGAACAGATCACAAGTCTATTATCACCGGGCGCAATTGGCTGCGTGCTCCGCAACTGGACGTTGTGATCTCCTTCGGCAGTGTCCTGCTCATTACCGGATGTTTCATGTTGCTCGGCGCGGCGGTCCTGTATCCGTTGCGAATGATTCCGAACAATGCGGATCTCTACAGCAAGCAGTCGTACTTCCTGGCGCTGATCCATCCTCAGCTCGTCCATATTTACAAGGCCGGAATCTTCTTCGCGATCTTCGGTGTTATTTACGGAGCCTTTGAAGTCTATGCCCGATCTGCCTTTGAGCCCTTACGAGCGATCTGGCCTAACAAAACCTGGTCACTCGAGCGAGTACGACTCTGGGTCATTCTTTATTCGGGCATTGGTGGATTGTTACTTCTTTGGTCAGGTCTGAAGACGATTACGCTGGCGAGTATTGTCTCACCGTTTAGCGGAGTGTTTGGTTGTGGTTTGTGGTGCCTGGCAATGGTTTGGGTCGATAGAAAGCAGATGCCTCGAGCCTATCAAATGAGCACGACACTTCTTATTGCAGCAGTGGTCTTCGGTGCCATCATGAGTGCAATCGGATTCTATGTAATGGTCTGGGGCGGCTAACAAACATGAATAAGACTTTAGCGATTGTTGCGGTCTTTCTGGTTTCTGCGGTAGCCACTCAGATAAACCCGAATCAAACTCTGCGCGCAGAGGCTGACAAGCGCGGGATCCTAATCGGCACCGCCGTCAATCCCAGACTATTCAATGAAGAACAGTATGCAGCCACACTCGTCCGCGACTTCAATATGATTGAAGCCGAAAACGTGATGAAGTGGCGCGCCATCCGTCCGAACCGAGAGACTTTCGAGTTCAACGCGGGCGATGCAGTAGTGAATTTCGCGAAGAAGCACAACATGAAGGTCAGAGGGCATTGTCTGCTTTGGAGTGAATACAATCCCGGGTGGCTAGAGAAAGGGAATTTCACTTCGTCGCAGATGGCCGATCTGCTTCGTGAGCACATCACGAAAGTCATGGGTCACTATGCCGGAGAGGTCTTCGCATGGGATGTAGTCAACGAAGCATTCGAAGCCGACGGTGATATTGAAACTTCAATCTGGTACGACACACCGGGCATCGGACTAAAAGGAAAAGGAACTGCCTACGTTGAGCAAGCCTTTCGCTGGGCACGTGTTGCCGATCCGAAAGCAAAGCTGTTCTACAACGACTACGATGCCGAAGGTGTGAACGAAAAGTCGAACGCCATTTACGAGATGCTCAAAGACTTCAAGCAGCGAGGAGTCCCGGTCGATGGGGTTGGTTTGCAGATGCACGTCAATGATTACAAGAAGCACGATCTGTCTTCACTAGACACGAACATTAAACGGCTTGCTGCATTGGGATTGGACGTTCACATCACAGAGATGGATGTTGCGTTGCCGGTGGATGCGCAAGGTGTACTGCTCGATGAGGTTGATCTGCGACGGCAGGCGGAAGTCTACCGTCATGTGATGGCAACCTGTCTGCAGTCTTCGCGATGCACTGCACTTCAAATGTGGGGCTTTACAGATAAGTACAGCTGGATTCCTGGATTTACGAAAGGGAAAAAAGGAGCAGCGCTTCCCTGGAGTGAGACGTATGAACGGAAGCCCGCGTATTATGCGATGGTTGAAGAGTTGCGCAGGGGATCGAGTAGATGAGGTTGATGGAGTAGAACCATTTGATGCCATTCATCGTTTGACATTTCTCATTTGTCATTTAGTTTCGTGTCATTTCGCGGATGGTTCTTCTGACCCCGCAGCGATCCACGAAAATGAAACAAAATGACAAATGAGAAATGTCAAATGATGAATGATAAATATTTTTTCCAGTCTGACGAAGCACATGTACGCGAAGGTAGTGCCTCAGTACGTCATATAGTTGGCCACCTTCGTGTCAGTTCGTGTAATTTCATGGATCGTCTTCACTGCCAGGGTCGAACAACCGATCCACGAAATCACACAAAATGACACGAAGTAAGACCAGCGTGCTTTTGTCTTACTTCGTGTGGTTTAGTGAAATTTGGAGTGAAAAAGTCGCCTCATCTCTTATAGATCGCAATTCCCCAAAAATTAATGTCGGGCGGTAGGCTGTTCCAGTGGTCGAACGCGTGCGAATCATCAGATTTGTAACGCAACTTGTAGTTCCCCGCCGGCAGTGTTATTTGCACATCAACCTTCCTGTTCTTCGCTGCACCACCTGCGTGTGTGGTCTTCGGCTCTTGCATCTCCCACACACGTGATCCTTTGTCGTTTTCGATCCACCCGTAGTCAAACATCTCCCCGCCCTGACCTTCGCCGATCGCGAAAATACGCACATCCTGACTACTCGCGAGACTAAACGCCACGCTCTTATCTTCGTTGTCCAGCACCTGAACGATCTGTGCAATCACCGGTAGCTTCACCAGATCAGAGGGCATGGGCTTGGAATACAGTTCGCCGTACACCTTCATCACCGGCGCGGCATCGTCTGCGCGTCCCACGCTTTGATAGACCCTGAACTTTGAAACGAGCTCTTTGCGGTAGAGATCGGCGTAAGGTTTTTGCGCAACGGCGTTGAGCTGATTCTTCAATTCTGTTAGCGGAGCGTTCCAACTAATCTCCGGTAGGTTCTCTCCGAACTTGTCGGGGAAGATGAACGTCTTCAGGAAAGCCATTCCCACAGGAGAGCTTAGTGCATCGCCCGCGCCAAGATCCGTCGGGCGGCTGAGATTGTCAGAGTTCGCCATTATGATGAACGTAATGTTTTGCTCTGGCACTTTCAAAATAAACGATGAGTTGCCGGTCCAGTAGCCGTAATGCCAGAGCAGCTTCGTGCCTTTATAGTTCTGCGTAAACCATCCCAGACCGTAGGGAAGCTGCTCACCCTTAGTAGACACAGTCGGAGTGAAAGCGAGTTGTTGAGTTTCTTTCGTAAGAAACTTGTTCTGATCGATCGCAATGTCATACTTCGCCATGTCAAGAACTGTTGAGATCAATCCGGCGGAAGTGCTAAAGCCCTGCGGGTAATTGATTTTCGTGATCTTATTCTCACGATCGAGTGCATAGGGTTGGGCCAGTATCTTCACGACCGCGTCGAATCTTTGCTGGTGCTTTTCCGTAATTATTGCTCTGCCCAATGGCGATTGGTGAGCATGGACCAACTTCCAAGCTCCGTCTTGTTTGTTCCAGAAGATTGAACTCCTCCACGGACCTTCGGTGCGCAGTGGTCCATTCGGAGGCGTGATAGTTGTGCTCTGAAAAAAGGTTGCGATTGCGCTGTCGCCGTAAACTGCGACTTCGAGGTTGTTGACCTCCATCTTCACCTTGAAACCCGCCTTGAATGCTTGCCTCAACTCTGCAGCATCAATAAAAGAAATTAAGAAACCGCCCTCCCCTTGAAAACGGTTTTGCTGCGGCGCGAGACGCCGCTCAATCTGATCAACGTTGCCGGAATTGAATCCGCCAACGATATCCATCACAGCGGCTTTCACTTCGGCCTCTGCTGCCTGGTTCGCGGTGTTTGGCGATCTGGTGCTGACAATCTTGGGTACGTTCGGTGCCGTCTCATTCATCCCGAGAGGATCGAGAATATTGGCTATTAAAAGTTCGCCGAATGACTTGCCGCTGGCCTTCTGGACCACCTTATCCAGTTCTGCAAAGCGATTGCCGTTATAGCGGTACTGCTCTCCGGGATTTCCTTCGGATGTGTGGGAGAACAAGTGGCGCACTCTAATGACACCATCGCTCTCAAGCGTGATGCCGTACTTTGAAACGGGATCGTCCAGCTTGATCTTTCCCTCTTGGACCAGCTGCATCAGAATCGTAGAGGCAAACGTCTTGGTCAACGAAGCGAGGTGGTAGGCGGTATGTTCGGTTGCAGGAATCTTATTCTCAACATCTGCATAGCCGAATCCCTTCGCCCAAATCACTTTTTGATCTTTCACAATGGCAGCGGAGTAAGCCGGTATCTTCAGCTCTTGTCGCAGACCTTCGAGCCGTGTTTCCAGGCGAGCAATCCGTGCAGCAACGGATGACCCATCTTGGTAGTCGGCCGGATGCGCGACCCTTGCCCTTGCTCGGCCAAAGCCAAACAAGGTCTGTCCCAGAACGGCCAATGCCAGAATCAGTGCGACTAACGCTGGTGCTTTGAACTTCATAACGATTTCTCCGTAAGTCTTGTGGCTCTCGGTTGCTGCGATCATGTGTCAGACAGTCACTACCACCTTGCGGTAGCAGGTGGGTGCGAAGCAATGACTCAAGGTGAGAAAATTGCAGGTTGGGAAGGGTGGCTTGCCCCCGCTCAAGCTGCATGATCATTCAACATTGAGTGAAGCGAATGTTGAGCGGGGCAAGCCGCCCTTCCCAACCTGCAATTTTTCTCATCTTGAACAGTGAAACCAAGCTTCCTTTTATTCTTCTATTCGTAACGCAGCGCCACCAGTGGATCAACTTTCGTCGCGCGGCGCGCGGGTAGGTAACAGGCCACTAGCGCAACAACGATCAAAACAGATCCCATTACTGCTAGCGTAATGGGATCGCGAGTCGGTAGAGACGGAATCAAAGCGATCAGTAACTTACTTACCGCATAAGATCCGGCCCCACCAAGTACGGCGCCAATCAGGATCACTACTGCACCTTTCAGCAATACCAACCGCAGCACATCGCGACGTTGCGCACCGAGCGCCATACGAATTCCGAACTCGCCCGTGCGTTGGACCACTACGTAAGAGATAACTCCATAGATTCCAATCGCAGCAAGCACAAGCCCTAACGTCGCAAACGCACCCAACAAATTACCAAGCAACGAAATATATCCGACGCCTAAATCCACAGCGCTTCGCGCGGTGCGAACTCTATAAACTGGCAAAGCGGGATCAAGACCGGCCACGAGGCTCCGTAAACTCTTCTCGACTGCTTCGGGAGATTGCGCAGTGCGCAGCGCAATGGTGATAGAACCTGGAACCCATTGGGGCAGCGGTACAAAGGTTTGGTAGCGCGTATAAGGTTCACCCAGAGCGCCGGGATACTGCATGTCTCTAACTACACCGACAATTTCTCGCCAATCCTTGTCGCGGGGATTACTGATCCGCTTGCCGATAGGATCCTCGTTCGGCCAAAAGTGTTGGGCCATTGATTCGTTTATGATCACCACCAGCGGTCGTTCACGCATGTCTCCGTTGTTGAAAGTGCGTCCACGCAATAATTGAACTCCGTACGTGGCGAAATAATCGTTGGTCACTGGCTCGATAAACACTTCAGGATATTGATCGGGCGGCGGTTCTGGTCGACCCTCAATTACGAGCGAATCACTGCTGTTGAAACCATATACTGGCTGTGAGTCACTGATCGCGACATGGCTGAAGCCGGGCAAAGTCTTTAATCGATTCTCCAGCTCCGAATAAAAGGCGATATACTGCGCATTCTTGGCATATTTTTCTCCCCGCACGCTCAATTGCGCCGTCACCAATCCATCGACGCTCCAGCCCGGATCCGAATTAATAAATCTCTGCAAACCGCGGAGGAATAGACCTGCAGCAGCCAGTAAGATCATCGCGAATGCGACTTCACCTATTATTAGTGCATGTCGCAAACGATGCTGTGAGCGTCCCGCCGTCGTACCACGTGCGTTCTCGCGTACCGCCTGATTGATGTCAGCGCGTGACGCGAAAAATGCAGGCACAGTTCCAAACAACACCCCAGTCAACAAGGAGCAACCAAAGGCAAAAGCAAAAACTTTCAGATCAAGATCGACTTGCGCGCCGGGCAAGGTGGGGAAGAGCTGATTGCTGATGAACTTCACAGCCCACAGCGCGAGTCCCAGACTCAACAACCCACCAATTAGCGCGACCACGATACTTTCCGTAAGCGACTGGCGCAGCAACCGCAGTCGGCCCGCGCCCAATGCAGCACGGACGGCGAGTTCGCGTGAACGTGAAGCAGTCCGGACCAGCTGAAGGTTGGCAATGTTTGCGCAGGCGATTAGCAAGACAAAACCAGCGAGGCCAAATGTGAACCACATCACCTTTCTGCCGATGTCATCAGACATTGAGCGCTGAAGCGGTTCGAGCCGAACACTGTCGGGATTTTGGGTGTTTGGTGAGTTTTCTTTGTTTATATTCGCGACCAGAGTAACGAGGCTTTGCTCGGCCTGCTCGATCGATACTCCGGGTTTAAGGCGGGCGAAGGACTGTAGATAGTTAGCGGTCGTTTTCTTTTGCTCAGGGCTAAAGGCGAGCGGTTGCCAAAAATCAACTTGTCCCCAAAGGATGGGATGATCAAAGCCCGGAGGCATTACTCCGACGACGCTCACTGTCTTGCCATCCAGTTGCAGCTTGCGACCCACAACACCTGGATCGCCTCCAAAACGACTTTGCCAGAAACGGTCGCTGAGCACGATGACGCTGTCGACGCCGGGTTCAAATTCCTCCGGGTTGAAAAGACGACCTAGCGCCGGCGCAACACCGAACAGCGGAAGGAAGTCGGCCGTTCCCGCCAGACCACTCACACGTTCAGCTGTCTGACCCTGCTCAACAAGGCTGCGGCTGACATAAGTGTAGGCGGCCATCTTCTCAAACACGGTGTTCCTCTCACGCTCAGTGAAGAAGACGCCAGGGTTATGCGGCCAACTCTGGGAATGAGGCGAAGTTCGAAACACGCGCACCAACTGCGACGACTGCGGATAAGGAAGAGACCGAAAGAGAAAGGTATTCAGGACGCTAAACATCGCTGTGTTCACGCCAATTCCCAGCGCCAGGGTGAGGGTCGCGACGGTTGTGAAGCCTTTATGCTTGCGCAGCATCCGAAACCCATATCGCACATCCTGAAGCAAGCTTGTCATGGTTGACTCCTTCGTCGTTAGTAAGGTGCTTCGTTTGTAAGATCCTATCGAGCACGCGGTCGGGAGGTGGCGTGCGGAAACATCGTCCACGAAAACAGTCGTCTAGAAAACAGTCCGCTACCTAGAGAGAATTACTACTTTATCGCTTAACACCACAAAGGCATCAAGTGTGACAGCGATTCGTAGAGAGTCTAGAAGTATTTTGGTTTGTGTAGGTTCGTGTGATTTCGTGGATCGTCCTTGGTTTCTGGACAAAAGAAGGGATCCACGAAGTCACTCGAACTAGATACGAAACTCGTTGGCACCCAAACCGACGTTTTGAGGCAAAGCGGTTTGACAAGTGCAAAGCCGGCGACGAAGATGCGGGACGACTGAGAATGAATCACCTGCCCATGCGTATAAATAAGGAGAGTTGTCCACCATGCACAAAACTCAAACCCTGATTAGGCGAGTTCCGATTGCTGTGACGCTGGCACTGGTACTCAGCTGCGGCGCAGTTGCCTCTGCACAAACAACCTCCGCGAACAGTTCGCGCGTCGTCTCTGATTCCGCTCTTCCGAGGCTGGAACGTGAAATCGCACGATTGGCAAAAGGCGCGGGCGGAGTTGTTGGTGTGACCGCAACTCACCTGGAAACC
>JBKPAC010000037.1:0-12864 GCA_046726175.1 Acidobacteriota bacterium | reverse complement strand
GCTCGGCAAATTTTTCAGTGCGTTTAATCGTTGGTTCGCCAAGGCGACACATGGTTATGTTGCGCTGAGCCGCGGTCTAATTCGGAAAGCCGTGGTTGGAATCTTGATTCTTGTTGGCTTTGCTTTAGTCGATGGCGTTTTTGGC
Organism: Acidobacteriota bacterium; assembly: GCA_046726175.1. Classification (GTDB taxonomy): domain Bacteria; phylum Acidobacteriota; class Blastocatellia; order Pyrinomonadales; family Pyrinomonadaceae; genus PSRF01. The sequence continues at coordinate 12,719 of JBKPAC010000037.1, read as the reverse complement.
AGACGCTTGCCGACCAGCTTTCTGCCCGAAGAGGACTATGGCTTCCTGTTTCTGAATATCCAACTGCCGCCTGCTGCCTCGCTCGAGCGAACCGATCAGGTTTCACAAAAGGTGGAAAAGATTCTCAAGGAAACAGAAGGAGTCCAGTACACGACGACTATCAACGGCTTCAGTTTATTGAATCGCGTCTCCGCCAGTTACAACGGATTCTTCTTTGTTTCTTTGGCACCTTGGAGTGAACGTAAACACACCGCGCCGGAGATCGTGAAGGTCGTCAATGCGAGACTTGCCAACGAAATACCTGAGGCAATTGCGTTTCTTTTCAGTCCGCCGGCAATTCCGGGTCTTGGAAATTCTGGCGGGCTTTCATTTTGGTTGCAGGATCGCAGTGGCGGATCTGTCGAGTTCCTTGATCAGAACTTGCAAAAATTCTTGGCTGCGGCCCGGCAGCGCCCGGAACTAGCCAGTGTTGCTTCACAGTTCACTGCAACAACACCCCAGATCTTCGCTGACGTGGACCGAGACAAGGTGCTCAAACAGGGGGTCGATGTCCGAGACGTATATCAAACTTTGCAGGCCTACTTGGGCGGGCTGTTTCTAAATCAGTTCAATCGATTCGGAAGACAATGGCGCGTGTTTCTGCAAGCGGAAGGAGAAGAACGGCTCAGCGATCACGACATCGCTCAATACTATGTTCGTAATAATGACGGCAACATGGTCCCGCTTTCATCCCTGCTAAAGACGCGCAACATTCTTGGACCTGAATACACGAATCGTTTCAATTTATACCGGGCAGCACAGATTATCGGAACAGTGGCCCCAGGATATAGCTCAGGACAAGCATTGGCCGCTCTTGGGGAAGTCGCCAAACAGACTCTCCCGCCCGAGATGGGATACGACTGGTCCGACCTTTCTTATCAAGAACAAAAAGCCTCGGGCAATACCACCTCGGTGTTCGGGTTGTCGCTTGTGTTTGTGTTTCTGATTTTAGCTGCGCTGTATGAGAGTTGGTCGCTTCCCTTTTCAGTTTTGCTGACTGTACCAATTGCGATTTTCGGAGCTTTCCTTGGTCTCTGGCTGCGCAGTTACGACCTGGATGTTTACGCACGAATTGGGTTGATCGTGCTCATTGGCCTGGCAGCGAAGAATGCGATCTTGATCGTCGAGTTCGCGAAGGCTGAATTGGAGAATGGTCGCGATCTGATCGATGCGGCCCTCGAAGGCGCACGTTTGCGGTTGCGTCCAATTCTAATGACTTCGTTTGCATTCATCTTCGGATCAGCGCCGTTGTGGATTGCCTCTGGCGCAGGCGCCTCGGCTCGTCGCATTCTCGGCACAGTTGTAATCGTGGGAATGTTAGCAGCCACGTTGATCGCGATCTTCATAATTCCTGTCACGTTCTACCTAGTTGAGAAAGTTACTATGAGGTTCAGTAAGAAACAGGTTGTCAACCTCACTACACCTGAGTCGCGGCCGGCGACGGGAGACTAAAACGTTGATTGAAGTAGTCAAAAAAGTATCGTCTGCGATCGTCGCTGTTAGCTTGTTGGCGGGTACTGCAGCTGGCCAGAAGAATGAGCGTCCGGCGGTCAGCGTACCAAATGAGTTTCGTGGAGCAGAGACTACGGCGGCAACCGATCAAACGTCGATTGGTGATTTGAAATGGTTTGAGATCTTCAAGGACGACGAACTGCAGAAGATGGCGCGCACTGCGATGGTGCAGAACTACGATCTGCGTCTGGCTGTCGCCAGAATCAATGCGGCGCGCGCCAATCTCGGACTCGCACGGTCAGATCAGTTCCCTCAATTTTCTGCCGGCGCAGATCTCACCACCAGCAGCTCATCAGCGAATGGGCCCTCAGGCGTTTTCGGACAAGGTGGACGTAGTCGCGGTTTTGGTAGCGTCTTTTTGAGTCTGCTCACATTTGAGTTGGACGTTTGGGGGAGGTTACGTCAACAAACTAAAGCTGCGCGGGCTGAACTTCGCGCTTCAGAGGAGGATCGAAAAGCGGTTCAGACAATTGTCGTCGGAGATGTCGCAGCCGGATACTTTAGTTTGATCGAGCTGGACAGCGAATTAGATATAGCCAAGCAGACCTTAGCAACGCGACAAGAATCGCTACGACTTATCACGCTACGTCAGCAGGGTGGATTGGCGACGGCTTTGGATGTTCGCCAGGCTGAGGAGTTGGTTTACCAGGCATCGCAGACAATTCCCGATACAGAACGGCATATTGCGCAGACAGAAAATCAATTAAGCCTAATCCTCGGTAACAATCCTGGATCAATCACACGAGGTCTGCCACTAGATCAGCAACAGATGCTGCCGGCCGTTCCTGCTGGTCTTACGTCATCTTTGCTTGAACGCAGACCAGATATTCGTGCAGCCGAGGAGAATCTTGTTGTTCGACGCGCGCTAGTCTCCGCCGCAAAGAGAGCTTTTTTCCCGACTATCAGTTTGACAGGAGTATTTGGTTTTCAAAGCAATCAGCTGTCGAACCTGTTTACTGGGCCGAGTAAGGCCTGGTCATTCGTGCCACAAATAAGTCAGCCAATCTTTACGGGAGGCCGACTCAAGTCAGATGTGAAATTCGCCAGGGCACAACAGGAGTTCGCAATCGCTCAGTATCAGCAGACGATTCAAAATGCTTTTAAAGAGGTATCGGATGCCCTCATTCAGTATCAGAAGGTTCGAGAGATACGAGCCCAACAGGAGTTGCTCGTGGCAACACTCCGAGATCGATCGCAGCTGGCACATGTCCGATACAAAGGTGGCGTGGACACGCTTTTGAATGCTCTCGATTCAGATCGCGAACTATTCGATGCCGAGCTTAACTTAACTCAAACTAAACGCAACGAACTGTTGTCGCTGGTACAGCTTTACAAAGCTTTGGGCGGCGGGTGGCAACAATGAACTTCATTGCCCTTAAACCCACATTTGTCCACTCTCGCGCCTAACCAGTGATTCAAATCGGCCCAACGACGTTCACGGGACTCTATTATCAAGCTCTTAACGATCACCTCTGTGGTGCGTTGACGCTTTATTCTCGAGGAAGAAATCGCTACGTCGTGTGTAACTTTCCGGTCCAATCGCTTCATTATTTTGACGGGAGTTTTCATTACGTTTGAAGCAGGTGGACCTCTTCTAGCCCTGAAGAGGTCCCCACTTCGAGCACAACCATCCAGCAATAGCGTGCTCACTTGAAAAATGTCTGTTCAGGTTCATAGCGACGTTGTACCGACAAACGTAACGGCATCAATCTTAGGGCTAACGCCTCTCACGCTTTAGAATGAGCTTTCACGCTGTAGCTTGCCAAAAGCGCTCGTTCCCGAACTTCCCGAGGAATTCTTCCTCATCATCTTGCGGCATAGGTCGGAAGATTCCGAGCTTCTTCATTTTCGTGATCAGAGTAGTGCGTTTCAGCCCCAACCGCACTGCCGCTCCCCGCGGTCCTCCGATCACCCAACGCGTCTTGTGCAGTGCCGTCAGGATCACCTCTCGCTGTGAATCGTCGAACGAGGTTCCAGTTTGCGATAGTGGTAAAGGATTGTTCTCCAATTTAGGCAAAGGATTCGGGAGCACTCCGTTGTCTGCGCGAATCACGGCGCGCTCGATCAGGTTCTGAAGCTCGCGCACGTTTCCGGGCCAAGAATAGGCTTCCAGGGCAGCCAGCGTTTTATCCGATATGGAATAGATTTGCTTACCCATACGTTGTGAAAATATTTGCACAAAATGAGATACCAATAACGGAATGTCCTGCCGGCGCTCTCGCAGCGGTGGCAGTACAATGGGAAAGACGTTGAGCCTGTAATAGAGATCACTGCGGAATTGTCTTCGCTCCACCATCTCCATTGGGTCGCGGTGGGTTGCCGCGACTAAACGGACATTGATGTGATGCGTCCGACCGCTGCCTAGACGCTCGAACTCCTGCTCCTGTAATACGCGCAACAACTTCGGCTGCAAAGCAATTGGCAGATCTCCGATCTCGTCCAGAAACAGCGTGCCCGTATCGGCCATTTCGAACCGGCCGATTTTCTGCGCGATTGCTCCTGTGAAAGCCCCCTTCTCGTGTCCGAATAACTCGCTTTCTAACAAGTCGAAGGGAATGGCGGAGCAATTCAATTTGACAAAAGGTCGTCCGCAACGTGCGCTAAGATCATGGATGGCACGCGCAATGAGCTCCTTTCCAGTACCCGTTTCTCCCAGAATCAGCACTGTGGAATCTGTCGGCGCTACGCGTTCCACTTCCGCAAGTGCAAGGTTAAGAGCAGGGCTATTACCGATGATTTGGGGGAATCTACCCTCAATAGAGTCCTGAAGATTCGTCGGAACTTTGTTTAGATTTTCCATGGCCCACCCCTTAAAGGCTCTTTCGTAAACTGCATAGTCACACGTTCGTCTTGTCTCGTTGTAAGGCTGAACGAATGGCTTTTTAGCAACTCCTCATCACTAAAGGCTTGTCCAGGAACGCGACAACACCAGGCCCCATTGCTTGGCGACAACACCGAAATCAGATTGCCATTCATCTTCAATCATGTAACCGTCGGGACTCACTGTGGACCAGGCCTCCCCTTGAGAATCAGTGCATCGTCGTTCAACTCGGATCTGGTTAGTCATTTGTCTGCGTCGCAAAAGCATCTTTCTAACGAGCCTTTTTCTTCTACTCACCATCTCTGTCACCTCCTAAAACACGTTGTCTCTGGTCTGCCCCCAACTTACTCAGACAGCCGCCACGGCTTGTTGACTTCGTACCCCAGCCCCAAGCAGGGCATTAAATTCTTCCGCAAACTCATCACCTGCATGCGAATCACCGATCAGAATTCCATCGGCGCGTTTCGAGAACACAAGGTTGCAACCGCTATCGTCCAAATCGACGTAAACAGAATCACCGAATTCCACCTGTCCGGTGGCGACAAGGTTCGATATGGGGAGGACAAGCCATCGCTCGATTGAACGCTTCAAGTGGCGCGCTCCGTATCTGTAGTCGACTCCTTCACGTAACAACCTCTCCTTAGCTGCATCTGAGCAGTGAAAGACAAACTTCGTATTAGCCGAGCGCATGATCCGCTCCTGTAAAGCGCGGAGTTCCAACTCGAGAATTTGTCGTAGGTGTTCCTCGTTGAGGGAGTGAAAGACGACTACCTTATCGATGCGGTTCATGAACTCGGGAGAGAAATTACGCCTGGCAGCTTGAACGGCGGTTCGGTGTATCTTCTCGTCAATGTTGCTCTCGCCTTTGTCTAAGTTGTTCTCTTGTCGCGCCGGCGTGAAGCCCATGCCGCCGTCCACCAACCCTGACATTTCCCGTGCGCCGAGGTTAGACGTCATGACGATTATGGTCTGCGAAAAATCGACGCGACGATTGTCACCCAACGTTAAAGTTGCTTTATCGAGAATGCCCAGCAAGAGCTGCCACAATGAATCCGAGGCCTTCTCGATCTCGTCGAAGAGGACTAGTGAAAGTGGAGCTTCCTCCGTTTGAAACCGGTCGATGTTCTCCTGGGACAGTAGCGGCGACGTTTCGCGATGGCCCAGATATCCCGGCGGCGAGCCGATGAGCTTGGCAATCTCGTGGGAGTGCTGAAGTTCTGCACAGTCAATCTTGACAACCGCGTTCGGGTTGCCAAAGAGGACTTCGGCAGCGGCTTCTACGACACGTGTTTTGCCGGAACCGGTAGGACCAAGAAAGAGCAACGTGCCAATCGGACGACTCGCCTGGTTCATCCCAGCGAGGAACAGTTGGTAGAGGTTGCTCATACCGCACACCGCTTTCTCCTGGCCGATGATCCGGGCCCCCAGCTTCTCATTGAACTGCTGGGCGCGCTCACATTTGAGTCGGGGGTTGAGGAAGAAAGTGTTTTGTGACAGGACTTGCTCTGTTCGCATTTCCGCAACCATCACGATTCTCCTTTGTGAAAACTATCAAAACATTACCCGCTCTGAATCCTGCAATGGACTCAAAGTACTCTTATGTGGAGAAGGAATCTATTGGGCCTTGGTGGATTTGTGGTAACAGAAGGGCGACTCTAGATGATGCTTTCGTTTACACGTTCGGGGCACGACTCTTTGGTTTGGTGGAAACTTCGTTGCGGAAGGGCGGAACGAATGATCTAAGCAACTACTTTGATGTATTAAAAGCGGTAGAACGGTGAATACGCGCTGCTTTGGTTTATCCCGCGTTCGACAGGCGTTTGAGTTTTTCAGTCATTCTTACCAAGTCGGCGACGGATTGCGCGTGCATTTTCTCCATCGCCCTACTGCGATGAACCTTGATGGTATTCTCTGCAGTTCCAAGTTGATCAGCAATCTGTTTGTTTAACTTGCCGGCGGCTACCATCGAGATCACCTCGCGCTCGCGAGAGGTCAACGAGTCGAAACGCTGTTGCAACCCGGTTATTTCTTTCTCCAGTTCGCGCCTCGTGCGGTCTCGCTCCAGCGCGATACGAATAGCATCCAGTAGATCCTGGTCGCGAAATGGTTTAGTGAGGAATTCTATTGCCCCCGCCTTCATAGCGCGAACACTCATTGGGATGTCGCCGTGACCCGTAATAAAGACTATCGGCACCTGGCAATTTCTTGCTGCGAGCTCATGCTGCAGATCGAGTCCACTTAATCCACGCAGTCTGACGTCCAGCACAAGGCAACTGGGATTATCCGGGGATAGTCTTTGTAAAGCCGTTTCAGCCGAGTCAAAAGTCTCGACGTGCAAACCGACGGTGCTGATGAGAAATTTCAGTGAAGAACGCACTGAAGGATCGTCGTCGACCACAAAGACTAAGGGAGCTCCATTCATGTGGATACTCCCTCGGCAACTGGCAATCTGAACGAAAACAGGGTGCCGTGAGGAACGTTAGGCTCGGCCCAGAGGCGTCCCCCATGATCTTCGACAAGTGAGCGGCTGATGGGCAAACCCATGCCCATACCATTTGGCTTGGTCGTAAAAAAGGGAGTGAACACGCGATCCGATTCTGAGCCAAAGCCAATCCCCGAGTCGCGTACTCCGCACAGTATGTAGCCCGACTCGTCGATGCGGGATTGCACCCAGAGTACGCGAGGTCGGTCTGTAACCGCAGTCATGGCTTCGATGCCATTCATGATCAAGTTGAGCAGGATCTGTTGCAACTCAATGCGATCAGCCAGCACGAGCGGAAGAGGTTTTGCCAACTGGCTTTCGACCAAGATTCGATTCTTCTGAAGCTCATGACCAGCCAGAGCCAGCGCCTCCTGAATAACCTCATTTATATCCAGTACGTTCTTTTCCGCGGGCGCCTTCTTTATGAATGCTTTAATCCGAGCTATCACCGCACTCGCTCGAGTGCCGTCCGCAACAATCTCTTCTAAAGCTCGCTGAAGAACTTCAGGATCGAGATTACGATTGGCGAGCAGTCTGAGGCATGCGCTAGCGTTATTTGTTACCGCGGTCAGAGGTTGGTTGACTTCATGAGCTATGGACGCAGCCAGTTCGCCCATGGTTGTCAGCCGGGAGACCCGAGCAAGGTCCACTTGAGTTGCGTACAGGGATTGTTGGGCCTCTTGAAGCTTTTCTTGCGCTCGCTTTTGCTCGGTTAAATCGAGCACGAAAGCGACACCGTCGTTCCCATCGCTTTCGAAGAGTGCGCCGCCGAGAAGTATAGGCACGCGGCTGCCATCTTTCCGGAAGTACTCCTTCTCGAAGGGTTGAAAGATGCCAGTCGTCTTTAGCTCGGTTATTGCCCGTTTGTCACGCTCGCGCCATTCGGCCGGTGTGAGCTCAGTCCAACTCAAACGACTGGAAGCGATATCCTCAACGTCGTATTGCACCATGCGGAGAAATGCTTCGTTGGCCCCGGTGATCGCTCCTCCGAGATTCCACATGACAATGCCTACAACATTGGCCTCGACCAGTCGCCGGATCTTCGCTTCCAACCCTCTTGCCAATTCACGGACTTCCGCTTCTGCTTTTTCGCGCTCGGACACTTGGAATTTCAGGTCTTCAATGTGCATCAGTGATTGATATGCAGAGGAGGCAAACTTCCCTAGAGACGCCATGACCCGGTCATCTTCCACGTCGAACTTCCGGCGATCGCTGTGCATGATCGCCCATATCGTCCCGACTGCTTTGCCTCCAACGTAAAATGGAACCAGCAGGCACTCTTCTATTAAAGGTGTAATCGGCAAGAAATATGTGTAACGCCGCTCGAAATGCTTGAACAACAAGGTGCGGTTTTGATCAAGGACGTCCCCGCAGGGCCCGAAGTTCCGCGGTGTTCCGCCTCCGACATGGGGATTCCACATGCCGGCGATAGCTGGCCAATAAAACCTTTTGCCGCAAACGTCCGGAGTTTTGCCATCCCTTGTCAGCAGGCTAAGGCCAGCGGAGTCACACTGGGTGATATCCAGAATCGTTTCAGCCAGCGTCTGAAAAATGGAGTTTGGTGAATCGGCGAGTGCGCTCATCAATGCCACGAGCGCGCGATTCTCCTTTTCATAATCAGGAGGACGCAATGGGCGGCGCTGCAACTCCTCCGTGCAGAGGATCGACTCTAGCGAAGCCCCGGCTTCTGGAATTGAATCTACCTTTAGTTTGTTGACTGCTGCCTTGGAAAATGAACTCATATTTCTACCCTCCACGACGACGCAATTTACGTGTCTTAGCCTCCCTATCAGTCGCCCTGTGACACAGAGATTTAGTCAGCCGTTCTGTTGTAACGCCAAGTGTAGGGATTCGTTTCGCAGTCCCAAGCTCAGGAAAGAGAACTCAAGTCTCTTCATTGCCTATTAGGTTGCCTCGTAGCGCGATCTAATCGTTAATAGCCGGGGGCGATCTCATCTCCCATGTGGTTCCTGCACAGCTTCGAGCCTCAGGTCGACGCTGTTGGGAACGCCCATGGAGACTGTCGGGTGCGCAGTACAAGCTAGAGAGTACTCGGGCGATATCGCAGAGATAAACAGATAATTGCTAACCTCCGTTGACAAAGCCTGCGTCAACGCCTCAGCGCGTGGGCTTTCGTATGCCTCATTTTTTGCCCGTCCTTTAACATTGTCAAGACCACATTCTTTAATTGCCTCCACTGCCATTTAACCTGAAGGCAGACTGAATGTTTTTAAGCAGTTGCTCGTCACTAAAAGGCTTGTCCATGAACGCGGCAGCACCGGCCTGCATTGCTAGTCGACGAGATTCATTGTCGCTGTAAGCGGTTATGAAAATGATTGGGATGGGGTGGCCCTCGGCAGCGAGTTGGCTTTGGAGTTGTAACCCGTTCATGCCTGGCATCTGTACGTCAACAACAAGACACGACGTTTCATAAAGTTGGCTGGATTTCAAGAAACTCTGGGCAGATTCAAAAACAGCCGCTCGATAACCAAAAGACTCGACGAGCAGTTTCGTGGTCCTGCGAACAGACTCATCATCATCTACTATCGAGATCAGATTGCTGGCCACTCTGAGAAATCCTCCAACCTTGTCAAAATATTGTTATTTGGAGAAGAAATCAATTAGGCCTTAGTGGATTCTTGATAACCAGAAAGGAGACTGTGAGTAGTGCTTTAGTTTACGACGCCTTTTTCCGCAAGACGCTTAATTGTTTCCATCATTGTCACGATGGACCCTGCTCGGCTATTGGCAGTGTGAACTTAAAAACAGCGCCGTGAGGAACATTCGCCTCGGCCCAGAGCCGTCCCCCATGTCCTTCGATAAGTGAACGACTAATAGTCAAACCCATTCCCAAGCCATCTGCCTTTGTAGTAACAAATGGAGTGAAAAGGCCATCTGAGTCGGAACTAAGTCCGGTGCCAGAATCTCGCACTGAAACTAAGATGTGCCCAGATTCGTCGAGCTGCGATTGCACACTGAGCAACCGCGGTCGATTTGTCAGCGCACTCATGGCCTCGATCGCATTGATGAGCAAATTTAGCAACACCTGCTGCAACTGAACGCGGTCAGCCATTATCAGCGGAAGATCTTTTGTAAGTTGACGCTCGAGCAAAACTCGATTCTCGTGGAGTTCGTGACCAGCGAGCGCTAAAACCCCCTCGATCACCTCATTAATATCCACTTGGATTTTTTCAGCAGGAGTCTTCTTTATTAAAGCGCGTATTCGAGTTATGACTGTGCTTGCGCGGGTGCTGTCAGCAACGATTTCCTCTAGAGCCCGATGGAGTACCTCAGGTTCAAGATTACGATTGGTGAGCAGTCTCAGGCAGGCACTGCCATTATTCGTGATTGCCGTTAAGGGTTGATTGACTTCATGGGCGATGGACGCCGCCAGTTCGCCCATAGTCGTCAGCCGAGAGACGCGCGCAAGTTCAAGCTCGGTTTCTCGCAACCTATCTTCAGCTGCTCTTCTTTTGCTTATGTCGCGGATGAAACCGGTGAATACCCGATGTCCGTCTCTTTCCAATTCTGCGAAAGACACTTCTACAGGAAACTCTTGTCCATTTTTGCGTAACGCCGTCAATTGGGTGCCTTGCCAGTTCATATGCCGCTGGCCCGTAGAAAGGTAGCGTTTGAATCCTTTCTCGTGCACCTCCCGCAAGAATTCAGGCATTAGTATGGTCAACGGTTTGCCAATCAAATCCGACGACTTGTAACCAAAGATCTGTTCCGTAGCTGGGTTGGCAAATTGAATCATACCGACGTCGTCCATACCGATGATGGCATCACTGGCTGTTTCAACGACGACGCGATACCTCTCCTCACTATAATGGAGTGCGGATTCTTCCAGCTTACGGTTATCGATATCTTCACAAGCGATCAATTCACGCAGGGAGGGCTCTCCATTTTGTGTGCGTGAAACTGCCAGTGCCTTCCTTATCAAAAACCAACGATATTTACCGTCGTACCGACGCAGACGTGCCTCAGTCTCGAAAGCTTTTCCAGACGCCAATGCCGCGGTCCATCGGTCGATGAACTCGCGACGATCCGCTGGGTGGATAAGGTTTTGCCACTCTCGGCCACTCAACTCGTTTACGGAGCAACCGGTATATTCGTGGCAAGCGCGGTTTGCAAACTCAACCGAGCCATCGGGCAGCGCACACAAGACCAGCGCCGGAAGTCGCTCGATAAGGTTTCGTAGATCCAGCTGATCACGTCTCTGCTGGGCGCCTTGTGTCTCAGCCATCATGTCTCGCAAAACTTTGCGCTAACGTTCTCTTCAGTTGTGAAGAAGGAATTCTCACGCAGTACACCGCGGGAAACAGCATGAGAGTGTGTGCCAAAACCCGCGTTCAGTAGAAGACTTCCCGAAACCGTGTTCACGTCATACATGCATACGATCACGCACGGATAGCGAAGTGCGACAAGTGTAGCTCCGCTTTCGAGGTCGATCACTTCGTCACTGCCCCTCCCAGGCAGCGAAGCTTGTCCCATGCCCAGATTGCCCAGGTAACGGATCGCCGTTGCTCCTCTGTTGACGGCACTGGAAAAAGCAACCTCGATGTTCGCAAGGGTCACGGACGCCGGAGACTCACGACGCAAAATCGCAAGCCTGCCCTCCTGAAGCAGACGATCCACGTCATGGCCCTTCCTGCGCAAGATCTCCAAAACTTGATGGTTGGCTTCGTCGTGGCCGAACACGACGAAATATTGTGACTCATCAGGAATTCCAACCTCGAGAAACCGAATCCCACGTTCGAATTCCTCTTCAGTGTTCCAAAAATGGATCAGGTGACTTCCTAATACGACATCATCTTCGGTGATACCGAGTGGGATCTTGTCTATAGAGAATTTCATATGATTCACCAGAGCTGCGATCTTAAATCCCAAGAGCGCAGCTGCGCAGATTGCTTGATTCTCCTTTTTCCCTTTTCTGTAGCATTTTCCTGCCGTGCCTAACGTTTGGCAAGCCTCTAGAGTGAAAGCTGTAGTCGCTGAACTTCTGAAGCGTGACGAACGCTACATTCGATAAGGATGTTAGGCAACTTTAAGGAAGGTCTTAGAACACATTTTTCGTGTGATTTCGAGATCCGTTTTTATTCCTCCCGAAAACGCATCCACGAAATCACACGAAACTAACACTAAGAAATGACAAATAACACGCGTCACATGTCCAATGTCAAACGGTCTCCGCCATGGTGGGATTGTGCTTTTTGTTCAACGCCGCTGGAGATGAGCGATGCGTTGATCCTGATGGACCACTAAGCGGCAGCTTTCGTTAACCCTCCCTTGTCGATGATGAAGTCGACAATTGAATCGACGCCGTCGCCGCTTTTCAAATTCGTAAACACGAAAGGACGCTTTACGCGCATCCTCAGCGTGTCAGCTTTCATCAAGTCAAGATTTGCACCTACGAACGGAGCGAGATCTATTTTGTTTATGACGAGAAGATCAGAACGAGTAATTCCTGGTCCTCCCTGCGCGATATTTTTTCACCTTCCGCTACGGCGATTGCATAAATCGTTAAGTCTGCGTCACCATTCGATAAGCTTTCCTTCCAGTCATTCTGATCTGTAAGTCTCAGTTGCGGCCAGCCATGACGCCACCATCGACTGGCAAGATCGTTCCCGTGATCCAGCTACTCTGATCCGACGCCAGGAAGAGGATTGCTTCGGCAACGTCGCCTGGTTGCCCAATTCGCCCTAATGGATGAAAAGCGTTGAAGGTGGGCAGCGTCTTTTGCACTTGCTCCTTGGTCATGAAAGTCGAGTAGAGAGGAGTCTCGACGACAGCAGGAGCAACCGCGTTAATTCTGATTTTGTCGCCGGCCAGTTCCAATGCAAGATTGTGGACTAAGGCGTGAAC
>JBKPAC010000036.1:0-17400 GCA_046726175.1 Acidobacteriota bacterium | reverse complement strand
CACTACAAACAACTCGCGAGTATAAAGTCCGGTTGAGCTCTGGGAGACGAATATGGATCTCACAACAAACTACCTTGGGATGGTCTTGAAGAACCCAATCGTCGCTTCTTCTTCACCGCTTTCTCATAACGTCGAGAGCATGCGCCGCCTCGAAGACGCGGGAGCATCGGCTGTGGTGATGTATTCGCTCTTCGAAGAACAGATCACATTCGACAGCTATTACATTGATTACCACCTGACTCACGGGATTGATAGCTACGCCGAGTCGCTCAGCTATTTCCCGGACATGCATGGTTACAACGTCTGGCCCGATGAATACATGAACTTGATCCGCCGGGCGAAGGAAGCGGTAGACATTCCCATTATCGGAAGTTTGAACGGTGTATCTGAGGGTGGATGGACCGACTACGCAGCCTTGATGGAAGACGCGGGCGCGGATGCACTGGAGCTGAATATCTATTACGTTGCAACGAATCCAGATCTTCTTGGATTAGAGGTGGAAAGGGTTTATCTCGACATTCTTAGGGCTGTTCGAGAGTCCGTCTCAATTCCGATAGCAATGAAAATAAGTCCTTTTTTCAGTTCCACCGCGAATATGGCCAAGCGCCTGGTCAACGACGGCGTAAATGGACTGGTACTTTTCAACCGGTTCTATCAGCCTGATTTCGATCTCGAGACCCTTGAAGTAACGCCTCGGCTTGTGTTGAGCAATTCAAACGAGCTTCGGCTGCCTCTTCGCTGGGTGGCGATTCTATACAATCGTTTGCCAGTAGATTTTGCGATTACCAGCGGCATTCACACCTGCGAGGACATCTTGAAATCTCTGCTTGCCGGCGCAAAGGTGACGATGATGGCGTCAGAACTGCTTCAGAATGGCATTCGTCGCATTGGACAGCTTCAGAGTGAGCTCACCAGATGGATGGAAGAGCATGAATACGAATCGGTGATGCAGATGATCGGTGCGATGAGTCAACAGAACTGTGCGCAACCAGCAGCTTTCGAACGGGCAAATTACATGAAGATGCTCGCCTCGTATAAACCGATTAACTGATGTCTGGCTGATCTCCATCTAATGGCATTAGATATTTAGAGATTACCTCGACAGACTGTAATCGCGAGCGTGGTATAGTGTGCCCGTTCACGTTTGTTTCCAATGCCGAGTCAAGCCACGCACAGATCTGCCATTTTATCTGCTCTCGTTGCTTCAGCGGGGCTCACTGTTCTAATCGTAGTTGGCTCGCGTAATCTCGAACATTACGATGCGGCTCTGTTTGGATACACGGTAGCGAGCGTTGTTGCGTTCGGCGCCGTGGTATTTCGGTATGCAATCTGGTTGCAGCGGCCCGCGACTCGCGTTTACTGGCGCCGTGGTTGGAAGTTATTTCTTGATCGCCGAAATTTGGTTGCCAACACAAGCAGCGCCGCGAAGACACTGGTTGGCGGGTTGGCCGCGCAGAAGTTTATTTTCCGTCGGGGCTTCTCACGTTGGTTGATGCACCAGCTGATCATGTGGGGCTGCATAATCTCGGCTCTGATCACTTTTCCACTGGTGTTCGGTTGGGTGCATTTTGAGCTCGAAGGCGAACGCGGTTATCGAGCTTACGTTTTTGGTTTTCCACTTAACGTGATGGATGGTCGAAGCGTGATTGGCTGGATCACGTTTCATGCGCTCGATTTCACCGCGATCATGGTGCTTGTCGGCTGCGCGATTGCCATTCATCGCCGCTTGCACGATCGGGGCGCCATTGCGCTCCAGCAATATCTGCTCGACTTTGTTCCGCACCTCTTACTAATCGCAATTTGCATCACCGGATTGATGCTGACGGCTTCAAGCCTTTGGCTTCACGGCTATATGTATTCATTCATCGCGCTCTCGCATCAGGCCGTCGTGATCATGACTCTGTTTTATTTGCCGTTCGGCAAACTCTTTCACGTGATTCAAAGACCAGCGTCTATCGGCGTTGAGCTTTACCAGCGGCGGGCCCGCGAAATGCCACAAGCTGTCTGCCCACGCTGCGGCGCCGAATTTGTGGCTGAGTTGTGGCTGGAAGATTTGAAAACTGTGGTCGATAAACTTGGATTCGATTATCGAATGCCCGATGGACACACCTTGCAAGATTACTGTCCCCGCTGCAAACGCGTGATGCGCGGCCTCAACTATCTCAATTTGCCGAGCGCACACGAAAAAGTCTTTGCAGGTTCACGGGTTGAAGATAAGTCGTAGTGTATTTGAGTGAATCGCATGTCGAAGGTTGAACATCTAGATTCGATCGTTGAGCAGTTTGGACCGCATCTTCACGATGCGCCGTATGGCGGCTGGCGAGCTGATCGCGTCATCGACCGTGTCGTCCCCACACATTGTCCTTATTGCGCTGTCCAATGCGGGATGAATCTGCTGGTCGAGAACAATCACGTTGTCGGCTTTGAGCCACGCTACGATTTTCCGGTCAATGAAGGCCGGCTTTGTCCAAAGGGTGTGACGGCTTACTTGCAGGTGCATCATCCAGATCGTCTGCTGCATCCACTCATCAAACGTGACGGCAGATTCGAGCGCGCAAGCTGGGATGAGGCGTTGGATCTGGTCGTCAACAAGTTTAAGGAACTTCAAGCGACTTACGGTAGGGATTCGATTGGGGTTTACTCCGGCTCTTCGCTCACCACCGAGAAGACCTATCTTATGGGTAAGTTCGCCCGCGCAGGACTCGGCACACGTTACGTCGATTACAACGGACGACTCTGCATGGTGTCCGCCGCAGCGGCGAACAACAAAGCCTTCGGTATCGATCGCGCTGCGAATCCGTGGGACGACATTCCCTTAGCCGAGGTTCTCTTGATTGCCGGTTCGAACTGCGCCGAAACCTTTCCCGTGCTCAACAAGTTTCTCTGGCAGCAGCGTGACAATGGCGGGCGTTGGATCATCGTCGACCCGCGAGAAACTCCAACAGCGCGTCAGGGTGACCTCCACTTACAGCTGAAACCCGGGACGGATGTGGCTCTCGCGAACGGGATGCTGCATGTGCTGATCGAAGAAGGCCTTATTGATCAGTCTTTCATAAGCTCTCGGACAAACGGCTGGGACGAAACAAAATTGGTCGCAGCGCATTATTCACCAGCGGTGGCTTCGGAAATTACCGGAGTGCCGGCGGAGAAGATCATCAAAGCTGCGCAAATCTATGGTCGTGCGAAGACATCGATGCTTTTACACGCTCGCGGTATCGAGCACCACTCGCACGGCGTCAATAATGTGCTTTCTTACATCAACCTCGTTCTCGCAACCGGGAGTATCGGTAAGCCAGGGCGCGGCTACGGCACGATTACTGGACAAGGCAACGGACAAGGCGGGCGCGAGCACGGCCAAAAGGCGGATCAGCTTCCCGGTCAACGTTCCATTTCAAATCCTGAACATCGCAAGCACGTCTGCGCTGTCTGGGGCTTACCTGAAGAGGAGTTGCCGCAGGCAGGCGTATCGGTTGTCGAGATGTTTCAGAAGATGCGCGAAGGCGAGATCCGTGGACTACTTTCCATCTGCAACAACGTAATGGTCAGCTTGCCTGACACGAACGAGGTGCGACGGTCACTGGAAGGTCTCGGTTTTTATGTCTGCATCGATTTCTTCATGTCGGAAGGCGCGCGGTATGCCGATGTAGTTTTGCCCGGCAGCACCTGGAGTGAAGACGAGGGCGTAACCGCAAACAGCGAGGGCCGCGTTGTAAAAATCAACAAAGCCGCCGACCCGCCTGGTGAAGCGAGGGCGGACTGGTGGATAGTCCAAGAGATCGCAAGACGAATGGGGCGTGCCAAATACTTTTCGTTCAGTTCTCCGCGGGAAATCTTCGACGAGCTGCGCATCGCTTCGCGCGGAGGCAACGCTGATTATTACGGCATAACCTGGGAGAAGATCGAAAAGCAAAATGGAGTGTTCTGGCCTTGTCCAACGGAAGATCATCCGGGGACGCCGCGCTTGTTTGCTGAGCGCTTCTATCATCCTGATGGGAAAGCAAAGTTTCAGGCGCTCGAATACGAGCCGCCGCAGGAAACGCCGGATGATGAATTTCCGCTCGTGCTGACGAGCGGACGCGTGGTCTACCAGTACCTTTCCGGCAACCAAACGAGACGGATTGGATTTCTGGTTGAGCAGTGCCCCGAACCGTACGTCGAGATTCATCCCGAAACTGCAATGAAGTTGAAGGTGAATGACGGCGAACGTGTGCGAGTGGTCTCGCGGCGCGGTGATGGAGTGTTTCCAGCTTTGATTGTGAAAACGATTCGCGAGGATACGATCTTCATTCCGTACCATTGGGGCGAACAATTAGCGGTTAATCAACTGACAAATCCAGCGCTTGACCCGACTTCGAAGATTCCTGAGTTCAAGGCCTGTGCGGCGCGCATCGAGAAGATTCATTCAAGGCAACTCCCGATACTGGGAGAAAGACGCAAGGGCACTTCACGGAGTGAGGTTAGGTAGATAGCCACAAAAACGCACAAAAGGCGCACATTAGGATCTAAGTTGAGGAGCTTGCTAGATAGAAATGATTTCTCTTTCTGAGCCTTTTGTGCCTTTTCGCGGCTAATTGAGTTTTGTTATGGAAGAAACAATGTTCATCGATCCGCAGCGGTGTATCGGCTGTCGCGCTTGTGTAGCTGCCTGCCGGGAGTGTGGCACGCATAAGGGCTACTCGATGATCTATGTTGATTACCTTGATCGCTCAGAAACAACCGCCACCATGCCGACCGTCTGTATGCACTGTAAGGAACCCACCTGTGCGCTCGTGTGCCCGGCAGATGCGATCAAGAGTACAGAAGATGGCGTTGTGCTTTCTGCATTGAAGCCGCGCTGCCTGGATTGTCGCAATTGCGTTAACGCTTGCCCGTTCGGAGTGCCGAAGTACAACACCGGGATGCACCTGCAGATGAAGTGCGACATGTGCTACGACCGTTCTTCAGAGGGATTGAAACCGATGTGCGCGAGCGTCTGCCCGACAGGCGCAATCACGTTCGGTAAATACGAAGATATTGTGCCGCTGCGACGTACTAAGCCAGTGAACGCTCATGTATTCGGCAATCAAAGGGTCGAGACGAAGGTTTATCTAATGCTGCCGACCGATGCCGATGAGGTTGAAGTTAATGGCTGCGGCGTATTTGAAGGCCGCGTGATAACCGAATCGCAGCCCGCAGCTGAGTCATGGATTGACTTGCAGGTCGAACAAACGGACAAACGCAATGAGTTCTAAGCTAGGCCACAGTATTCAGAAAGTTTTGGCAGAGGGCCGCCGCGATGAAAGTGACGTTCGTGCCGCGACTGCGCATCATCAAACCGACTTTCCCTACGATCGTGATGAAGAAGCACAGGTAACCCGCCGCGAGTTCTGTAATTTCCTTGGACTAACTTCGGCGGCTCTGTTTATCGGTGCAGCAGGTTTTGCCGGAAAAGCTGCACTCGACGCGCGTCGTATTGAGAGCTTTATTCCCACAAAGATTGAAGGCGCAGAGGCGTTAGCACCGGGCACCTCGCTTAACTTTCGGTATCCAACTGAGAAAGATTCAGCAATCCTGGTGCGTTCACTCGACGGCACATACCGCGCGTTTGGGCAGAAGTGCACGCATCTTTCCTGTCCAGTTTATTTTGAGCGGACTCACCAGCGCCTCGAATGTCCATGTCACGAGGGAGCATTTGATGCTCGTACTGGTGACGTCTTGCATGGTCCACCGCCACGACCGCTCGACACTATCATCGTGGAAATGAGAAACAGCGAAGTCTGGGCCGTCGGTAGAATCCCCAGCAGCGGCGAGAGATTGATCTAATGCAACGCGCAACGTCGAAACAAAGTGATTCAACACACGGTTACGCCGGCAAGGGACGAACGGCCGTAGCACAGGCCCGACTAGTGTTGCTAATCATGATCAATCTGGCTCAGCTTTGGATTCTCGCTGCGACGGTTGAAGCTGCTCTGGCGCGTCGATTCTCGGCCTTACTGCCTCTCATCATAGCGTCTGGAATTTGCTTCGTTGTTACTCTCACGCTCATCTTGTGGTGGCGACCCGCGTAGCGCCGTTTCACGAGCTCCGGCTACTTGAAGCGATGAGCAACCCCATCGAATCCTTGCTGCAAGATGACCACCGCTCGTTGGGCGAATTGTTTGACGAACTTGATGGGAAACTTTTAAAGCTCGACATTCCTCGCGCTTTGGAACTGCTCGACTTCTTCTGGGCTCGACTCGCAATGCACATTCGCGCAGAGAATTTGCATTTGTTTCCCGCGCTGACAAAGGCTCCAGCCAACTCGTTTACCCAGGGTGGTTTGCCAACAATTGAGGAAGCACAAACAATACTAGCGGGTTTGCGCGCCGATCACGATTTCTTCATGAAGGAGCTTGTACGATCTATCGAAGCAATGCGCGAGATGGCGCGGAAAGGGGCATCCGTTCCTGAGGAAGTTGATGTTTTGCGCGACCGGCTCGCCGTAGTTAAAGAGCGCTTGGACACTCACAATCGTTTGGAAGAGGGACAAGTCTACGTTTGGCCGTCATTACTCTTCGATGACGGAACCCTCAACGGACTGTGCCAGCGCCTTCGTCACGAACTGGAAAATCTTCCGCCGCGGTTTCGTGCGTCGAATTAGACGCGTGAATACAGGTAGCCAAGGAGTGCGATGAAGCGACGCATCCAAAGATTTGAAACCGATGACGAAGGTCACTGGCGCGCCGAACTCGAGTGCGGGCACTTTCAGCATGTTCGTCACGACCCACCACTGACGACGCGGAACTGGGTGTTAACGGAAGAGGGTCGAGCGTCGCGAATTGGCTTTGAACTCGATTGCAAGAAGTGTGATGAACCTGAAGACCTCTCACAATGAAACGCACTTGAGCTCTTCATAACTGCGGAGAATTGCGCTCCGCTTCGTCATTTTCCTCAATCCCAGGAAAAACTCTTCGAAATTTCGCCCAAAAGGACGCGGCATACTCGTTGCACTTCCAGCGGGCGGAATTGTTTGTGAAGAAATACCCACTAAGCGCAACTGAATGAAATGGAACAACCTATGAAATCATTCAAACCTGGCGCGGCACGCGCACTCTTCCTTTCGACAACAGCTTTCGCAGTCTCCTTCGCGGTCTGGGGATTGATTGGAGCGCTGGCCCCGACTTTTGCCCAAACCTATGGCCTGTCAGGAAAAGAGAAGAGCCTGATGATTGCAATTCCAGTTTTGCTCGGTGCATTGGGAAGAATTCCGGCGGGAATGCTGGCCGATCGGTTTGGGGGACGGCGAGTGTTTGCGTTGTTGCTCTTGTTCTCAGCAGTTCCGGCAGTGCTCATCGGCCTTTCGGAAAGTTATGTAGCACTCCTTGGCCTCGGTCTCTTCCTCGGAATCGCCGGCTCAACCTTTCCAGTCGGAATAGGCTTCACGTCTAAATGGTTTACTCCGGATCAGCAAGGTACGGCATTGGGCGTCTACGGAATGGGCAACATCGGACAATCAATTGCAGTTTTTGGCGCGCCAGTCATGGCGATTGCCCTTGGTTCATGGCGACCGGTCTTCTATATCTTCGCTGCGATATCGGCCGTCTGGGCTGCGGTGTTCTTTCTGTTCGCGCGTGATGCTACAGCTGAAGTAAAACCTAAAACGATGGCGGAGAATTTCGCGGTGCTGCGTCGCGAGCCGCTGGCGTGGGTCCTGTCACTCTTTTACTTTCTCACGTTCGGAGGATTTGTTGCATTCTCCATTTATCTACCCACGCTTCTGAAAGACAACTTCAAATTGAATGCGGCGGATGCAGGTGCGCGCACCGCTGGTTTTGTTTTGCTGGCAACGCTGATGCGGCCCTTGGGAGGGATGCTTTCCGATCGCAAAGGCGGAGCGCGAGTGCTTGTGCTGGTGTTTATCGCAATCGCAATCCTCGGAGCGTTGATGGGTTGCCCATGGATGCCAACTTTCACTGTTGGTGCCTTGGGAGCAGCCGCGGCACTCGGGCTAGGGAACGGCGCCGTATTCAAACTCGTTCCGCAATATTTTCCGAAAGAGACGGCTACCGTTACTGGATTAGTCGGAGCTTTTGGCGGGCTCGGCGGTTTCTTTCCGCCGCTGGTCCTGGGTGTGCTGCGTGATGCAACCGGCACTTACACGTGGGGATTTATCTTTTTGGCAATGTTCGCGCTGTTTTGCTTGACCGTTAATTACTTCGTTTTTCTTCGGCCGTCGCGACCAGTAACGGCGGCTTCGGCAATGATCTAGCCATACTCCTTACCTAATTCATTTTTCCTGGAGACATTATGAATCTTGAACCAAATACGACCGTTAGAGAGTTGGCGCTGCGGATACCGGGCGCCACGCGTGTGTTTGAAAAAGCTGGAATTGACTATTGCTGCGGGGGACTGCGGTCGTTGGCTGACGCATGCGCGAAGGCCCGAGTCACCGTGGAAGATATGATGAGCTCGCTCGAGTCGGCGACAACATCACATCTGCCGGACGAACAACCCAACTTTCCTACGCTGACCCCCGGCGAACTGATCGATCATATCGTCCATACGCACCACGTTTTCACCAAGACCGAGATCGGACGCTTGCGTGCATTGCTGGATAAGGTCTGTGGTGTGCACGGTCAGAATCATCCAGAACTTAAAGGTCTGCGATCTCTGTTTGAGACTCTTGCTGCGGAACTCGAACCGCACATGATGAAAGAAGAGCGTGTGCTATTTCCTTATGTTGTCGGGATGGAAGAGGCGATCCAACAAGAGCGTCCGATTGGCGTGCCTCCCTTCGGCACGGTTGCGAACCCCGTTCGGATGATGATGCTGGAACACGACAATGCCGGCGAGTTGCTCAGGGAGATGCGCCAGCTCACTTCAAACTACGTCGTTCCTGCGGATGGCTGCATCAGTTATCAAACTCTTTATCAAGCGCTCGATGCATTCGAAAAGGATCTGCACCAGCACATTCACCTTGAAAATAACATTCTGTTTCCGCGAGCAGTGGAGATGGAACGGAGATTAAAAACAGGACGCTAGACTATTTCCTCGCGCTTCGGCAACGTCACCATCAGCACTCCGTTTCTTAATTCGGCGCTAATTTTTGTGGTGTCGACGAACAGGGGAAGGCTGATCGCGATCGCCACTACGCATTCTCTTTCAGTCTCTTTAATCTCGCACTGTGGTCCAGTGGGTGCTAAATCCATGAACGAGATTGTTGAGAACGTCCGGAACATCTCGAACGGCAGAACGCCGGTTGGTGGATTAAGTGAAGTTTCAGATGACATGACTGCCTTCCTTTCCCTGTAATCTGGCAAAAGCGGTTCACCTTTCGATAGAGCAACCACTGTGCCGACTTATGCGACGCAAGAAATACCCGAAACCTTCAAGTACCGTGGTCCACCTTATGCGAATTTACTCACGCTCTGCGTGAAATAACGCAACCGAAGCCTCATGACACTTCGATGAAGTGTGCTGTGCCCACAGGGCCGCGGGTTGCGAAGGAGGCAAGTCAGTTAGTTGCTCCTTAAACAGGCGTGCTGATGCATCGAGAAAATCGAACGAAGTGACAATCCCGATGAGGTGGTTTTCTTCCACGACGGGTAGGCAGCCGATCTTAGACGACCGCATTATTTCCATTGCTTCCAGCGACGACGTAGCGGGAGACACTGTGAGTGGGTTCGGTAGCATCACCTCTCGTACTGTAATTGGATTGCCGTTTTGCCCGCGATTGCCGTTAGCCAACATGCGAAGCAGGCTTCGGTGAGTGACCAGGCCGACCAAACGCCCATCGCCATCTTCAACTGGAACGTGCCTGATATGACGCCAATCCATCACGCTCGCTGCCAGATCGATCAAATCGTCAGGCTGGACCGTGAAAAGATCCGTGGACATGAACTGACCAACGGTGCGATAGCCCTGTTTCCAGTCGTCGGGCTCCTCCGTTGCAATTAACTGCCAGGTATGAACGGGTTGGCGCGTTGACTGGCGTTCCAGAATCGCCGACGCCAACTTCCGTTGGCGAACGTCTTTCGGTGATGCAGACGACATCCCTTTTAGTGATTTCACGACCCAACGCGCACCGGTTTGCCGGCTTCGGGCACGCTCCTCAATGATGCTTAAGTATTTATCAATCTCCACACAGTCAACGTCAGCGTCCCTCAACCCTTGACCAGCAAGCGGGAGCAACTGCTCAAGAATGAGAGATGTCGCGGTATGCGTTTGCCCGTCTAGCCAGTTGAACTGCGCATCCAGGCCGTGCCGAGCAGCACGGAAAAAGTTTTGCTTTGCATCGTCAAATGCCATTCGCCTGGAAATATCTCCAAATTCCTTTGGCATCCCCAACATTAAGCCGGTGAAAAACGCTGCGTTGGCGATTTCATCAACAACGGTCGGCCCGGAAGGCAGGACGCGGTTCTCGATTCGGAGATGTGGAACACCGTTGGAAATGCCATAGCACGCGCGGTTCCAACGCCAGACAGTGCCGTTGTGCATCCGCAAAGCCGAAAGCAGCGGTTTTTCGCCTCGCGCCAAGACTTGAAATGGATTCTCGTCCGGTTGCGTGATCATGATGGGACGGAAGCGACAAATCTGATCGTGAAAGAGTTCAACAACTGAGTTTCGCAGCCACTCATCGCCAAAGCTGACACGGGTCGGATGGCTGCGCGCGAGTTGTGGACGCGAACGTTCATCGGTCGAGTGCTGAAACAGGGCAACGCGGGTTTCCTGCCAGAGCCGATGACCAAACAAAAGCGGCGAATTGACTGCGACTGCTAAGACAGGAGCGCTGATGGCTTGCGCCACGTTGTAGTGATTGACGAACTCATCAGCGCTGGTTTGAAAGTGCACCTGGAAACTCGTGTTGCACGACTCCATCATGATGTTGTCGTGAGTCAGGTGCAGTTCGTCCAGACCCTTGATGTGAATTGATAATGGTCCACCACGCAAACGGATTACGCCGCGATTTAGCTCCTGGTATCTCGAAAGCGGGGCCAGATTATCTAACGTCAAGTCTGACTTCTGTAACGTCGGCAGGATCCCCGCTAGCAACACGTTCGCGCCGAGAGTTTTGGCGCTGTTGTGTGCGATCTCCAGGACTTCTTCCAGCTCTCGTTCCATCTTGCTGAAGCAGTCTCTTGTGAGTTCGAGGGGTGTCAGATTGGCTTCGAGGTTGAATCTGGCTATCTCCGTTGTGAGCCGGGGCTCGTTGGCTCGCTTCAAAACCTCCAGAGACACAGGAGCCGGCCGCAGCTCGCGATCGATCAGAAACATTTCCTGCTCGGCTCCGATTCGCGAGACGCCACTCTCAATTAGCCCTGCTTCGAGCATGAAGGCGAGCGCGCGCAGGTCTTCCAATAATGCCTTCATGAAGGCCTGCGCTTTCTTCTCGTCAAATTGGTCAACGTTATGTTCGCCCATGTTTAACCCCATCGTTCTGCCAGTAGCCTTCGTGAATGCCAAGTTCTGAAAGTCGCTCGATTTCGGTCAAACGGTGGTCGTCAGAGTCATCTGCCGGTCCGTTAATCTCGCTCGGATCCACTATAAATACGTTCAGGACGACTTCACTCCTGTGTTTGCGTCTGGGCGGGGCGATATGCAAGGCGCGGTCAAAGGCTTGGATTTCATGATGAGACAGCCGCTCGTCGCGCGGGAGGATCCATTCAGCAACCTGTCGCATATCTTCGTAGGTTTGAAGGCAATATGAACATCCCGGTACCGCATGCCGGATCCCGTCTTCGATTGCATGGTTGTCCGCCCCACAGAGCTCAAGCTGAAAACCTACCCGCACTCTTCGTCCCTCGGAAATGGACCATTCGGGGGATAACTCGTAACAGATTTCGTGTCGCTGAGCGATCTTCTGCAGCTGCTCAATGCGCCAACGCGGCGGCTGATTCACGAGCGCCAGTGGTATTGGAAGGCTTTGTGTGGGCGTTTTCGAATGAACAAACATTCTCTTTACCTCAACGTTCAATTCGGTGGTAACAGGGCACTCCGGCCGGGGGTCTTAATTCCACCTGAATAGGGCAAGTAATATGCCGCCGCCCGTTTATCCAGAATGAGCCGACTATTCGCTGTTCAAACCGTGAATTTTGACCGGTCTCACGCGAGTTTCCACTCAATAAGCTGCGAAACATTCCGCAGTTATGGCCCTGTCTGACGGGAGCTGAGTGTCGGGTGTTCAATTCGGAGCGACACAAACTCTCGAGTGATCTGAGTGTTTCGCGCCTGGTGAATGCGTAAGTAGCCGACTGTAAGTCTCGGCGGCGCCCCAGCTCAGAACGACTGCGCCAACCACCCAGAGAAGAGCCAGCGGATCGGGGAGTTCTAATCCCAGCAGCAGGCGCAGAGCAGGAACGAACACAGTCAGGAGTTGCAGACCGATGCCAAGAACAATCGATAGATCTAATACAATATTTCTCTTTGACGCTCCCAGGGTGTGACGTGCCGGATAAGCAAATACGAGTTGTCCGATTGTCATGTAAAGAAAGAGCAGCGTACGGGTCGCTCCAAGACTGTGGCCCAAATACGGCAGGCCGATCAATAACGCGCCGCCGACCATAGCCTTGAACGTTCCGGTTGTCAGAATGAATTGAAGCGACTGTGAATCCAGCAGCGGCAGCTTGGGATCACGCGGTGTTTTCCGCAGTACGCCGGGATCACGATCCAGTCCAAGAGCCAGAGCAGTTGGTCCGTCAGTTATGATGTTGACCCAAAGAAGTTGCGCCGCGGTTAAAGGCAGGAGCAGATCGCCGGTTTCATCGCGCAAACCCAGGAAGAACGATCCAACAACTCCCATAACCACAATCAGCGTTTCCGAGAGGTTTGTTGAGAACAAGAAGCGGATAAACTTCTGAATGTTTTCGTAGATGTTGCGGCCTTCTTTGATGGCCGAAACGATCGTCGCGAAGTTATCATCGAGCAACACCAGATCGGCTACTTCGCGCGAAACATCGCTGCCGCGCTGGCCCATCGCAACGCCCACATCTGAACGCTTTAAAGCTGCTGCATCGTTAACGCCGTCTCCGGTAACGGCAACAATCTCTGCACTCTCTTTGAGTGCTTCGACTAATCTGAGCTTGTCTTGTGGCGCAACTCGAGCAAAGACATTTGCCTCTTTTACCGCATGAATGAGCTCCTCTGCAGATAAGGTTTCAAGATCAAGGCCAGTCAAAACACGACCAGGCGGGATGCCGACTTCATTCGCCACAGCAACCGCCGTAGCTGGATGATCTCCTGTTACCATCACCACTCTGATGCCGGCTTCGCGAGCTAGCCTAATCGCTTCAGGCACTTCCGCTCGCGGAGGATCCCACAGAAGAACGAGACCCAGGAATAACAAGTCGTCATCACCTTCACCCTTTCGCCACGCCAGAGCGAGGACGCGAAAGCCCTCAATCGCATAGCCTTTCGCCTTTTCTTCCCAGCTTTCGCACTCCGCAACAGAAAGCCCACTTCGGTTCAGGAGTACTTCCGGTGCGCCTTTCAGGTAGCTAACGATCTCTCCATTCTCCTCTACGGTCACGCGCATGAACTTATAAGAACTATCGAACGGTAGGAGACTGCGGCGGGGAGATGCATGGACCAACTCGGGGATATTGATTCCGTGAGCAGCTGCATAATCCAGCAGCGCAAGTTCTAAAGGATCACCAGCGCCAGTGCCATGTTCCGCATCGTTCGCCAAGGTCAT
The DNA here is from genome assembly GCA_046726175.1 of Acidobacteriota bacterium. GTDB lineage: Bacteria > Acidobacteriota > Blastocatellia > Pyrinomonadales > Pyrinomonadaceae > PSRF01. The sequence continues at coordinate 3,752 of JBKPAC010000036.1, read as the reverse complement.
TGCGCGTAAGGCACGGGCTGTGTCGGGAGTGTCCGCGTCTTTGACGTGCATTCGGTTCTCGGTGAGTGTGCCAGTCTTGTCAGTGGCAATCACGGTGACTGAGCCGAGTGCTTCGACTGCGCTGAGGCGTCGGACTACAGCCTTCTTTGTTGCCATGCGTTCGACGCCCAACGCCAATGTCATTGTCAGAACTGCTGGTAAACCTTCAGGTATGACAGCCACCGCAAGTGCGACCGCAAATAACAGAACTTGTCCGAATCTTGAAAAGCCTTCAACGAATAATCCGGCGACAGCGATTGCGATCGCCAGAATAAGAACCCATCGGGCGACTTGATTGCCAAACGCAGTAAGTCGCCGCTCCAGCGGTGTCTTTTCGGCCTCGATCGCGCCAATCATCACCGCCAAACTTCCTGCTGCGCTGCGGGCGCCCGTTCGAGTTACCTCCACATAACCCTTCCCACGAGTCAGCAACGTCCCACTGAGGATCTCGCCTTTCAGATCCTTTTCAATCGGCAGCGACTCTCCAGTCAGAATAGATTCGTCCACCATAATTCCGTGGGCTTCAATCAAAGTTCCGTCTGCGGGAACTCGATCACCGGCTTCGATCCTGACGGCGTCGCCTGGCACGAGTTGTGTCGACGGCAGATGGACCACACGCCCGTCACGCATTACCCAAACCAGCGACTCAGACATCGCCTTAAGCCGCGCCAGTGCGATTTCAGCCTTGTTTTCCTGATAAACGCCGAGGGCAGCGTTGAGCAGAAGAATCAGAGCGATTGCTACTGATTCGAAAGGCCAGCCTGACTGTCCTTCCAAAAACCAAATGGTGAGATCGACGGCTAGGGCGAACAGCAGGATGTAAATAAGTGGGCTGCGAAATTGCGTGATAAAGCGCTGAAACAAGCTGACGGCCGGCGTCATCGGCAACACGTTTGGGCCATGCTCTCTTAATTGCGCTTCAGCCTCCGCGCTTGAAAGTCCCACTTTGATTGTCGCTTGGTCCACTGTTTTACATTCCTTGTGTTCAGTTTTTCGACATGACCGATCAAGCGCATGTCTTTCTTCGTGTAATTTCGCATCTTCGTTTTCGCGTTATTTCGTGGATCTTTCCTGGCATGAGGATCCACGAATTAACAGAAAACGAAGACACGAAAACACACGAACAATGATCGTGCCATCACAACTGGAATATTTAGAGCATGGTTATCCACCGACATCTATCAAGAATCCATCCTCTCACTTGCGCGCTTTTCCTTGGGACACTGAGGAGATTTTCGCAACATTGGGACACACGTCCTTGGAACTTTTCGCAGTCCACGCCAGCTAGCCTCGCGAAAACCTAAGTCTTTTCACCCTCGAACACCGGAACGTACGTTGCCTCCTTAGCATTACGCATAACTTTGCAAATATCGATTTGTTGTACTGAGGAGGTTAGAAATATGAAGGTTAGAGAACTAATGACCACAAGCCCAGCGGCATGTACGTTGACTAATACTTTGGCAGATGCCGGCGGGATGATGTGGCAGCACGACTGCGGAATACTGCCGGTCGTAGCGGAACGAAAAGTGGTGGGCCTGATTACCGACCGCGACATCTGCATGGCAGGTGTCTTGAACGGACGGCAACTCGCACACATTGCAGTCGAGGACGTTGTTTCCGGCAAAGTGTTCGCATGCAGATCTGATGATGATGTTCGAGCTGCGCTAAAGACGATGCAGGAGAACAAGGTTCGACGCCTTCCCGTTGTGGCTGCTGACGGCGCACTGGAAGGCATGTTGTCGATGAACGACATCATTTTGAGAGCTGAAGAGGCGAAGGATAAGAAATCTCCGGACATTTCTTATTCAGACGTAGTGAAGACTTACAGGTCGATCTGTGAGCATCCCTTGCCACTGCAGGCAAAAGCTGCCGCAGGAGTCTAACGCAATTCACGAGCTCTGACTGGAACTGTCATCAGTTGGCAGTTCCATCGCTCGTTCAAGGAGGTGTCATGATCAGAGAGAGAGCGACGGCGACATGAGAACGCAAGTTATGCTACAGAATCGCTTAAGGGAGCGTCGGTATAAAGATTGCACTTCAGTAACGTGTGTAGTTGTCTCTAACTGTGGAAGTTGAGGAGTCTCGTAGAAGTAAGAAAGCAGGATTTTATGAGCGACAGAATGAGAATTCTAATTGGTTACGACGGTTCACAATGTGCCGAAGCAGCGCTATGTGACTTGAAGCGCGCGGGGTTGCCGGCACAGGCAGATGCTCTGATCATGAGTGTCGCGGATGTCTTTCTGCCTCCGCCTATCAACGAGGAAATAGACGATACCTTTCCGATGTATGTGCCCGCCGGTGTGAAGCGAGCACATGAACACGCAAAGAAAGAAGTTGCACAGGCGAGTGATCTCGCTCAGAAAGCTAAGGCGCAACTCGCTGCACTGTTTCCCGGATGGGAGCTCCGCGCCGAGGCGTGTGCTGATTCACCTGCGTGGGCATTAATCAAGCGATCGTGGGAATGGAAGCCAAACCTTATCGTCGTAGGTTCTCACGGCCATTCAGCATTCGGGGGTCGTATGATCTTAGGCAGTGTTTCGTTACGAGTTCTTTACGAAGCTGAAGCGTCTGTACGCATTGCGCGAGCTTCAGGGGAAGTCGATGGACGTCCTACGCGAATAATTGTCGGCATTGATGGATCGCCAAACTCGCAAGCTGCGGTGAATGCGGTTGCTGAGCGATCGTGGCCCAGCGGATCTGAGGTCCGGTTGGTAGCCGCACTCGATACGGTGTTCTCAATTGTGCCTGTTCCTAATAAGCCCAAGATCGTGAAGTGGTTTGACGTAAACAATGAGACCGATGCGATTTCCTTACGACAGGTTTTTGAGTTGTTGGCAGACAGGTTGCGCAATCGTGGCTTGAGGGTTTCGGTTGAGCTGAAAAAAGGAGATCCCAAACATCATCTGGTCGAGGAAGCTGAGAATTGGAACGCCGATTCGATTTTTGTAGGTGCTAAAGGAATTCGCGGCATTGACCGTCTGATGCTGGGCAGTGTCTCAGCAGCTGTGGCTGCCCGTGCACCATGCTCAGTCGAAGTAGTCCGTGCGAAACAGGCGAAGAAATAGTAACCTTCGCGTGATGCACGCAGTGACAATAGAAGAGAGTTTCTGCCAGCGACTTGTTGAGGCGGCCAGTATTCGCCCTGATAAAGTGGCAATGATGTTGATTGGGGGGAATGAGCATGAGACCGTCACTTTCGGATCTATGCTGGCCCAAATCCGCAGCATTGCTTATCGCCTCACACAGGAACACATCGCTTTCGGCGATCGTGTCGCTATCATCGGCGAGAATCATCCGAACTGGGCAATTGTTTATCTGGGCATTCTTTATCGTGGCGCCGTCGCTACGCCACTGGATCCCGCAGCAACTACTCAAGCACTCTCCTCCTTTCTTCGGGACTCGGAAGCAAAACTCGCGTTCGTATCGCCTGCGGCGTTAACAAAGTTCCGAGCGGCCTGCGAACAGCTGGGTCACAACATACCGGCCGTCGCGCTACGACCACTAACACCGCCAGATGGTTTGGGAGATTTCGAGGATTGGGCCCACACGCCATTGCCGGCAGAATTCATTACTGCTCCTCCTCCAGCGAAACCAGGCGACCTCGCATTGCTGATGTATACGTCCGGCACTACGGGGATCCCGAAGGCTGTACCGCTCACCCACGGAAACATCCACGCGGAAAGTGACAAGGTCCAGGAGGTAATGCGAATAAG
>JBKPAC010000035.1:0-20551 GCA_046726175.1 Acidobacteriota bacterium | reverse complement strand
CAGTACCGGAAGGCGGTAGCGTCGGGTCGTACTCACCGCGCACGTATTCTGAAGGAAATTAATTAGCTGCGGTTCAGCGTAAGAGTCAATTGCCCATCGCCGACCCGACGCTACCGCGTTACGGTACTGACCTCATTACACTGGAGTTTCCTTTGCCGCAGTCTCGACCGCAGTGGTGAGGTTAGCTGAACAATAACCTATGACTAAAGAATCAAAGAAGACCGCTATCTGGAACGTGCAGATCGTTAAGCGTGCGATCGTTGATTCATTCGTCAAACTGAATCCGCGCAAGATGATGGGTAATCCCGTCATGTTTGTCGTGGAGGTCGGGAGTGTCTTGACCACCCTGCAACTGATTCGGGGAATCATTGCGCCGATTCCTGGCGTGACGAGTATCGGGTTTGAGTTGCAAATTACGCTTTGGCTGTGGTTCACCGTTTTGTTTGCAAACTTTGCCGAGGCCATGGCCGAAGGACGGGGAAAAGCACAAGCCGACAACCTGCGAAAGGCAAAGACCGAGACGATCGCGCACCGCGTGGTATCTGGATCCCAAACACAAGACGTAGCTGCACCAGAGCTTCGCAAGGACGACCTTGTGATTGTTTCCGCAGGCGAGTTCATTCCTGGCGATGGCGAGATTGTTGAGGGTGTCGCTTCGGTTGATGAGTCAGCAATCACAGGTGAAAGCGCTCCGGTTATTCGCGAGGCTGGCGGTGACCGTTCTGCTGTCACTGGCGGGACACGAGTGCTTTCAGATCAGATAAAGGTCAGGATCACTTCGAATCCGGGCGAGACCTTCATAGATCGCATGATCGCTCTCGTTGAAGGTGCTGAGAGGCAAAAGACACCAAACGAAATCGCTCTGAATATTCTTCTGGCGGGGCTCACAATCATTTTCTTGCTTGCTGTTGTCACCCTGCAACCCTTCGCAATTTACTCGAGTGCACCACAAACGATCTTCGTTCTTGTGTCGCTCCTGGTTTGCCTGATCCCGACAACGATTGGCGGACTTCTCTCGGCGATTGGCATCGCTGGAATGGATCGCTTGATTCAGCATAACGTCCTGGCAATGTCGGGGCGTGCGGTAGAAGCCGCAGGTGACGTTAATACTCTCCTGCTCGACAAGACAGGGACGATCACGCTCGGCAATCGCCAGGCTACCGAGTTCATTCCGCTGCAAGGAGTTAATGAAACAGAGTTAGCCGAAGCTGCTCAACTATCGTCGCTCGCGGACGAAACGCCGGAAGGTCGTTCTATCGTCGTACTCGCGAAAGAGAAATATGGGCTGCGTGGTCGCGAACTCGCGCCGCACGAAGCGCACTTCATCCCTTTCACGGCCCAGACTCGCATGTCCGGCGTGGACTACGACGGGCGCGAAGTTCGCAAAGGAGCCGCCGACGCGATTGAGAAGTATCTCAATTCATTCGGCAAATCTGCCCCGAACGGTTTGAGTGGAATCGTCGAAAAGATCTCCAGAGAAGGTGGTACACCATTGGTTGTGGCCGAAGACCGGGTGCCCCTGGGCGTGATTCAACTTAAGGACATCATCAAAGGGGGAATGATCGAGAGGTTTAACCAGATGCGGCAGATGGGAATCCGCACGGTAATGATCACGGGTGACAATCCTCTGACAGCCGCAACAATTGCTCGTGAAGCTGGTGTCGACGATTTTCTGGCCCAGGCGACTCCTGAAGACAAAATGGCGCTGATCAAACGGGAGCAGGAGGGCGGCAAACTCGTAGCAATGACCGGCGACGGTACAAATGATGCGCCGGCACTGGCCCAGGCGGATGTTGGCGTTGCGATGAATACCGGGACACAGGCGGCAAAGGAAGCCGGCAACATGGTGGACCTTGATTCCAATCCGACCAAACTCATTGAGATTGTCGAAATCGGTAAGCAGCTGCTAATGACTCGTGGCGCCCTGACCACCTTCTCAATCGCCAATGACGTTGCGAAGTATTTTGCGATTATTCCGGCGATGTTTGCCGGAGCCTTTCCGGTCCTAAATGCACTGAACATCATGGGGTTGCGTACGCCGCAATCAGCAATTCTCTCGGCTGTGATCTTCAATGCTCTGATCATCATTGCGCTGATACCACTTGCGCTTAGGGGCGTGAAATATCGGCCCATGAGTGCAGCGTCTTTGTTGCGTCGCAACCTGCTCATTTACGGGCTGGGCGGAATCACAGTCCCTTTTATCGGCATTAAGATCATCGACGTTGTGATTCATGCGATTGGACTGGCCTAAAAGTCAGTAGTCAGTTGTCAGTGGTCAGTGGCACCACGAACAACTGACCACTGACAACTAACTGAAAGACACGATGAAATGAAAAACTTGATTACAGCCATTCTAATGACAGTTGTTACTACAGTTCTTTTAGGACTGATTTATCCGCTCGTCGTGACGGGGCTGGCTCAAGTTATTTTTCCCGACAAAGCAAACGGCCAATTGATCAGGCGAGCAGACGGGGCCGTGATCGGCTCGCGCTTGATTGGCCAGCCATTTTCCTCTCCAGGGTATTTCCGGTCTCGACCCTCAGCTGCTGGCGCCAATGGATACGATGCTGGTGCGTCGTCTGGATCGAATCTTGGGCCAACCAACCAGAAGTTGATCGATCGTGTAAAAAGCGACGTTGAGAAGCTGCAGGCGGAAAACCCCGGTAAACCTGTTCCGATCGATTTGGTGACCACTTCAGGCTCCGGACTCGACCCACACATAAGTCCGGCAGCTGCAGAGTTTCAGCTTCCACGGGTGGCGCGCGAACGCGGTATGAGGGAAGACGAACTGCGGCGCCTTTTGGCTGCACATACAGAGGGTCGGCAATTTGGTTTTTTGGGAGAGCCAAGAGTCAACGTACTGGAACTTAACTTAGATTTGGATCGCACACGGCCCATGAGGAGGTAGAAGCAGATTTTTCAATGGCGTTAGCTCTGCTGACGCTCTGTGACACTCGGTTGGAGCCGTTAAGGATGCACGAAAACGGCAAGCGTCCCTCTCCGGAATCTCTACTCGCCAGGCTCAAGGACGGCGAGCAAGCCCGACTACGCGTTTATATCGGCGCCGCCCCTGGCGTAGGTAAAACATATCAGATGCTGGAAGACGCTCATCTGCTTAAGAAGCAGGGGGCGGACATCGTTGTGGCGGCCGTCGAACCTCACGGCCGTGAAGACACAAAGGCGATGATCGGCGATCTCGAACGCGTTCCGATGCGCCGCATCGAGTACCGGGGCGTCACGCTGGAAGAGATGGACGTCGATGCTGTGATCCAGCGACACCCGGCCATTGCGATCGTTGATGAACTGGCTCACACGAATGTTCCCGGCTCGAAAAACCGCAAGCGTTATCAGGATGTCCTGGACATCCTCAATGCAGGCATTTCCGTAATCACGGCAGTAAATATCCAGCACCTCGAATCGCTTAACGATGTAGTGAATCGCACCACGGGGGTGCGCGTGCGCGAGACTATTCCTGACCACTTCTTACGACGAGCGGATGAGGTCGTAAACGTAGATGTGTCGGTTGACACCCTGCGTACCAGGTTACGGCAAGGGAAGATCTATGACGTAGTAAAGATCGAACAGGCGCTGAACAACTTCTTCCGCAAAGGTAATCTTTCGGCGCTACGCGAACTAGCCTTGAGGCAAGTTGCGACTGATCAGGCAACCAAGGCGCATGACTATCGCGAACGCGAAGGGCTTGAGCAAGCAGTGATTCCCGAGAAGGTCATGGTAGCAATGGCCTCACGTGGAAGCGCGAAGAAATTGCTGCGCGTCGGCTCGCGGATCGCCGGACGCCTCGCTAGCGATTGGTATGCAGTCTATGTCGAAACGCCTAATGAAGAGATGGGCCGAATCAAGCCTGAAGACTATGCAGCGCTTCAGGAGAATATTCGGTTTGCGGAGGAACTCGGAGCGAAAGTTGTCAAGTTGAAATCCCGGCGGGTGGCTGATGCTTTAATTGATTTTGCAAGGCGCGAAGGTATCACCCATGTTGTTTTCGGCCAGACCTCACGTTCGCGCTGGGACATCCTCCTACATGGTTCAATCATCAACCGCTTTCTTCATGAAGTACGTGACGCTACGGTTCAAGTTGTGCCGTTGGAAACTAAAGAGACAAACGAAAGGATAAAGCACGAAGAACAGCCGGATGGCGCGAGGCAATAGTAGATTCTCGTTTTAGAAAAGGCTATGAGTTTACGCACTAAACTCTTATTAGGCTACTTGGTTTTTGTCGCTGCTTTGGTGGTGCTGGGTGGTTGGAGCGCGTGGCGCCTGCGCGAGATGGGAGGCGTGTCTCGACGCATTCTATCTAACAACTATGATTCAGTAGTTGCGGCTCAGGAAATGAAAGAGAGCCTCGAGCGTCAGGATTCCGCGGCCCTTTTCGCACTTCTTGGAGCGCACGATAAAGCGATCGCGCAATTGCGTGAACATAGAGCACGATTTGACGCCAACTTCCAGAAGGCAGCAAACAACATTACCGAAATTGGAGAGCCGGAAGCGATTGAGGACATTCGACGGGATCGCGATCTTTACTATCAAATGTTCGATGCGTTTATTGCCAGGGTAAATAAGACGCAAATCGTCGAGCAGAAACAGCTGTCAACGAATGAAGAAATCTCAGAGCGGGACGAATACTTCACGCGTCTCGAACCACAATTCAACAAGTTACGAGCTGAGTGTGAACACCTGTTGCAACTCAATCAACGCGCCATGCTGGCGAAGTCCGAAGCTGCCGCCGGCGTTGCGCAGCTGTGGTTCTATCGCACACTGCTAGTTGCGGGTGTCTTTGTTGCAGCCGGCTTACTCCTTGCCTTCTTCCTCGCAAATAGAATTGTCGAGCCGCTGCGTCAGCTTACTGCAACTACGGCAAAAATGGCTGGAGGCGATCTCAATGCAAAAGTAGCAGTGAGTTCGCGTGACGAAGTTGGAGTACTTGCTGCCGAATACAACCGTATGGCTGAACGGATTCGCCAACTCCGTACGTCAGATATGGGAAGGCTTCTGGTGGCCCAACAGACTACGGAGGCGGCAATCGATTCCCTCTATGATCCTGTAATTGTGACAGATGCCGAAGGATGCGTGACAAAACTTAACCCCGCTGCGGAGGAGATATTTGGTTCTGAAAAGGAAAACGCGGGTAAGCACGTTGGAGAGGTGGCCCGCGATACGCGTATTGCAGGGGCGGTAGCGGAAGCCCTGGAATCGCAACGGCCGGTTGCCGGTGAAGGTATGGCATCGCTGCTGCCCCTCCCGGTTGATGGCTCGCAAAAATCTTTTCGGCTACGCACCACTCCGATGCGAGACAACGAGAAGCATCTGCTCGGCGCAGTCACGCTTCTTGAAGACATCACGCACCTGCGCGAAATCGATCAACTCAAATCTGATTTTATAGCGACCGCCTCGCATGAGTTACGCACGCCACTCACCAGCGTGCAAATGGGTGTTCATCTATTACTGGAAGGGGCAGCGGGAGAGCTGAACGCAAAACAAACCGAAGTATTGTCTGCTTGCCGCGAGGATTGTGAGCGACTCGATAAGTTGATGCGCGATTTGCTTGATCTTTCCAGAATTGAAGCCGGAGAGAGTCAACCGGAGCTCGCACCAATCCGCGCTCGCGCTTTAATTGACAATGTGGCAACGGAATTACGTCCACAAGTTGAAACAAAAGGACTTGCGTTTCGGGTAAACGTCTCAGGCGACCTTCCGACAGTGATGGCCGATCGTTCACAGATTGAACGAGTGCTGACGAACCTTGTAATTAATGCTATTCGCTACACGCGACAGGGGGAGATCAGAATTGATGCCGAACCCCGCGGGCACTACGTGGCCGTTTCCGTCTCTGACTCAGGAAGCGGCATTCCTCAGGAATACTTGCCTCACATCTTCGACAAATTTGTCCAGGTACCAGGCGCAGCAATTGGCGGGGCAGGTTTGGGTCTTGCTATATCGCGACTGATTGTTGAGTCGCATGGCGGACAGATCAGCGTGCAATCTGAAATGGAAAAAGGTTCGACTTTCACTTTCACTTTGCCCGTTGCCAATTGAAGGCGTTCAACGAGAGCAACTATGGCTGAGCGCGTCCTGATTATTGATGATGAGGAGAACATTCGGCAGATGATTCGTCTCGCTTTGGAGACTTCAAGTTACGACGTTGGCGAGGCAGCGGACGGAATTGAGGCTTTTGCCATCCTCGGTGGCGATCCAGATTGGGATGCAATTCTGCTGGACCAGCGAATGCCTGTTATGGAAGGGATAGAAGTCCTGCGGCGCCTGAAGGTTTTAGCGCCTTCGGCGCATGTCGTCATGATGACGGCATTTCCATCCGTCGAGCTTGCCGTCGAGGTCGTGAAGCTTGGTGCCACCGATTTCTTAAGAAAGCCGATGACACCGGAGGTGGTTCGTAAATCCGTTGCTGCCGCGATAGCGAAGAACGCAGAGCTGCAGTCAATTGGCAATCATGGTATCGAGTCGCGTCACACAGGCACGCCGAGTGTAACCCTGAACGGTTTTACTATTTTACACATACCAGATGTCACGGGCGGATTCCCGCAAAGTGCTAAGCAACGACGGTTCATCGTCAGAAAGCCTAACGGCGATGAGCAACACATCGTTGTAGAGATTACAGCTGAGGCAATAAGGACTGCCGACCAAAGCACGCATCATGCCCAAATTGACGAAGCCTTTTGGACCGAACAAGCGGAGGGGTTTTTGAGAGATTTCATTTGGAACGACGGGAACATTCCCGCTGGCGGAAAGTTGATATTGAAGAGCGCCGATCGCGACTCGTTGGAGAAGCTTGCGCGGGAATGGAGGAGACATGACGAAGAGGATTTTGATCATTGATGATGAGGAGCATATTCGTCGGATGATCCGGTTCACGCTCGAAGCCGCCGGTTATGAAGTAGACGAGGCCCGGGATGGGCTGGAAGGACTAAAACTCTATGGTGACGGGTCTTCCTGGGCTGCGGTCGTGTTGGACCAGCGAATGCCGGGCATCGATGGGTTGGAAACGCTGCGAAAAATCAAGGAAAAAGACCCGGATGCTCGCGTTGTTATGGCTACCGCATACGCCTCTATTGAGCTGGCGGTCGACAGCATGAAGTTCGGCGCCAGTGACTTTGTGCGTAAGCCAATGACGCCTGAAGCGTTACGCAACGCGGTTGCTGCCGCTCTCCGGAAACAGGCAACAGTGCATGCTGCGAGACTATCTACGCCAATTGAGGAAACGCCTTCACCGGCTGCGATCCAAACAATAACTATGAACGGCTTTACCATCTTGGATCCGGAGCAGGGAGAATGGCAGTCACCAGAGGAAAGGGGCTTCACCGTTCTCAATCCGACTGGATCGAGGCACGTAGTGGTAGTTCGAATTGATGAGGAAGCAGTGGGCTACGTCGAACGAATGACGCGGAGGTCACTTCCACAGGAAAGCTCCTTCTGGACATCACAGGCAAGGCGGTTGTTGAGCGACTTTCTCTGGAACAAAGGTGAGGTGCCTCGTATGAAGTTTCTGGCGCTCAAAGAAATAAGCCGTGATGAACTGCCGATTGCCGAGAGATGGCCAGACGATTGATGTTTCGATCTGTAGCTCAATGTAACGGACCGCGAACATTGAAATATTTGCTGATGTTTGCACTCAAGGTTTTGATCACATGTCGAGGAGGGAACGAACATTGGTTGCAACCATCAAGCGCTTGCTTGTAGGCAGAGCGAAAAGAACCGAACAAGCTATTCATGAGCGTCTGTCTAAGAAGACAGGGCTGGCCGTCTTCGCCTCAGACGCACTTTCCTCAACAGCTTACGCAACAGAGGAAATTCTTCTTGTGCTGGCGGTCGCAGCCGCCGCGGGTCAGACCTATGCCTCCCATTACGTTGTGCCCATCTCGATCATTATTGCGATTGTCCTGGGAATTGTAGCTACCAGCTACCGACAAACTATTCATGCGTACCCGTCGGGTGGTGGAGCTTACATCGTGGCGAAGGACAATCTTGGTGTCACGCCTGGATTGGTAGCTGCGGGCTCCTTGCTTGTAGATTATGTGCTGACCGTATCGGTCTCGATTTCAGCAGGCGTTGCGGCGATAACTTCAGCGGCCCAGGGGACACGTTTTGCATGGCTCGACGATCACAAGGTCTTTCTCTGCCTGATACTAATTGCCTTCATAGCGATTGCTAACCTCCGCGGCGTGCGTGAGTCAGGTGCTCTCTTCGCTGGTCCAACGTATGCCTTCGTGATTAGTTTCTTGTTTATGATTGGCTACGGCATCATTCATTACTTTGTAAATCCTGTTACCGCACCCGTTGTAGCAGAGAACATAAAACTCGCCGAAGGCTACCACATTCAACCACTCTCCTGGTTCTTGTTACTCGGGGCGTTCTCTAACGGGTGTGTTGCGTTGACTGGTACCGAGGCGATCTCCAACGGCATACCGGCGTTCAAGCCACCCGAAGCCCGGAATGCGGCGATCACCTTAACGATCATGGCGGCCCTGCTGGCGACGATGTTTATCGGGACCAGCGTGATGGCCTACCTCTACGGCGTACAACCGCATGAGAATGAGACCGTCATCTCGCAGTTCGCACGCATCATTTTTACGGATTCGATGGGCTGGTTCTATTACCTGATCCAGGGCACTACGGCGTTAATCCTGGTGCTAGCCGCGAACACTTCGTTTGCTGACTTCCCGCGACTTTCCAGTTTGCTTGCACGCGATCGATTTCTCCCGCGCCAATTCGCGAATCGCGGTGACCGGCTTGTGTTCTCGAATGGGATCATCATTCTCGCAGTCTTCTCCAGCATTCTCGTTGTGGCGTTTGGCGGCGATACAAGTCGCTTGATACCGCTCTACGCCGTCGGCGTTTTTCTTTCTTTCACACTCTCGCAAAGTGGCATGGTGCGTCACTGGCTAAAGGAAGGACGTGCGCAGCGCCCGGCCATCGAGCCGTCGCGCCTGGGAATGAATAACCTAAGAAGTTCTGAAGGGAATTACGACGGCCTGATGTGGGAGGAAGGAGCAAAGCTGGAAGACATACATACCAGCGTGACTCCTGAAATAATCGCTGGACGTAATCCCATCGATCGAGCTGATCAACAAAAGCAAGCGAGGCACTGGCGGAAGTCAATAGCCATTAATGGCATAGGTACGATAGCAACCTTCATTGTGCTTGTCGTCCTGATCATCACTAAGTTTGTTCATGGCGCTTGGATCGTGGTCTTGCTGATCCCGCTGTTGGTCATGATGTTTCGTGCTGTCCACAGGCACTACGAGGAAGTAGCTAAGCAGTTAACGACGGAAGGTTTCGAAAAGCTGCGCCCAATTCGCCATGAAGTGATCGTGCCGATTTCCGGAATTCATCGCGGTGTGATTCGTGCGCTCGAATATGCGAAGTCAATTGCTCCTGAACATGTAACCGCCGTGTATGTGGATCTGGATGAGGAGGCGACAAAAAACTTGCGCGAGAAGTGGAAGAAGTTCGCAGGTGATATCGAATTGGTGGTGCTGGCATCACCGTACCGGGCCCTTACGCGTCCGCTTCTTCGTTATATTGCCCGAGTAGAAAAAGACCATAAGGATGACATGGTGACAATCGTTCTTCCTGAGTTTGTTCCCGCCAAATGGTGGCAGCACTTGTTGCATAATCAAAGCTCGCTAATGCTAAAAGGGGCGCTCCTTTTTAAAGAAGGAGTAATTGTCACTAACGTGCCATACCATCTAAAACGGTAAGACGCTGGTTGGAAGGGCTGAAGAGGCCAGCGAGACTAATAAAGCGGTGTCGAGAAAAGTAGGGTTTTTCGTCCTCGCCCCTTCTGCTATTGTGGACCGCCAACTGAAGCGCGCGAACAATACGAACATCGAGTAGCCGAAAACGGCCCAAACCCTGCTACGCCATCCTATAGCCTCCGGCATAAGCTCTTGATTCTTAGTGAGATCCGTTGATTTCAAACCACTTCGGCGAATCGGTACGCGGCCCTGACAAGGCCAGCGACGGCGGTTCGATTCCGTCCCTGGCCACCAGTCTTTTCAATCACTTACCGACAGCCAAAAAGCATGTAAGAATTTCTGCGGGTACAATACACGTACATCGGTTTGGCTTACTTTCACTTTTGGCGTCGCTCGTTCAAATAACTTCCGCTCGTTCAAATAACTTCCACATTTCCCGCGCCGAGTTGCTTGTTCTTGCAATGTGCTGCCGCGCCAACTCGCATAATGCTCCGCCATCTTGATGTTCGAGTCCGGAAACTGCGTGCCTCTGAGCATCCCGACCTCTCCATTTCTGACCAGCCCAGTTAGTCAACAGCCACCATCCAACGCTTCGGAGACCGGTCTCGGCCCTGGCGCCCCGTGCAACTGAGGTAATAGAGCTGCCCGGACCGCCAAGACTAAGAACATTGGACAATGGATTTGCAGTTGTATTACCGCCGTTATGAAGTGCCTACGTTATTAGATCACCAAGGGCCCAGTCGAGCAGCGAACAAAGCACAAGAGCTAGATCCGATATCGCTCATCATAACTCTAACACGAGCACAGCAATAGCCGATGCACCTGGCCTTGAAAGAGCACGCGCCCAATCCTCTGGCATAATCGATCAAACGCGCCTAGAATCGCTTAGCTTCGGACATCCTCAGAATTTCGCAACGAGGCCGCAGGGAAACCTTCGTCGCATCTACCATGACCCTTCAGGCTGGCACACGTCTTGGCCGGTACGAGATTCGTTGCCGACTGGGAGTGGGTGGCATGGGCGAAGTTTATCTGGCGCAGGACACGCAACTGGACCGTAACGTTGCCGTAAAAATTCTGCCTGCCGATGTCGCTCGCGACCGAGCGCGTATGGGCCGTTTCGTTCAGGAAGCTAAAGCTGCGTCAGCACTCAATCACCCGAACATCGCGCATATTTACGAAATAGGAGAAGCGGACGGCGCGAGCTTCATCGCGATGGAGCACGTCCAAGGACAAGCTCTTGATGACGTAATTAGCGGTCGCCCGCTCGATACGGAGGAGATCATACGGATCGGCATTCAGGTCGCGGATGCGCTCGATGAGGCGCACTCGAAAGGCATCACGCACCGCGATATCAAACCCTCAAACATCATAATCACGCCGCGCGGCGAGGTTAAGGTGCTTGATTTCGGATTGGCGAAAGTCGCGCGGCCAGCGCAGCAAGCGCTTCCGGCGAGCGATGTCGCCACGCAGTTAAAGAGCGCCCCAGGATTGGTGATGGGCACGGTGCAGTATATGAGTCCGGAACAGGCACTGGGACGAGAGGTTGACCACCGCACTGACATCTTCTCTGTGGGGGTGACGCTGTATGAGATGACGACCGGTAAACTACCTTTCTCCGGAGCAACAGAGACCGAGATCATTGACCGCATCGCACACGCTCAGCCGGACGCGATTGCCCGCTTTAACTACAACGTGCCTGCGGAGCTTGAGCGAATCATTCGCAAGAGCTTAGAAAAGGATCCGGAGCGACGCTACCAGTCGGCCCGCGAGCTTCATGTTGATCTGAAGAATCTCAAACGCGCTAGCGACTCGAGCGCGGTCACTGTCGAGAAAGCACCACCTCAACAGCGAGCCAAGATCAGCCGGCTGACTTTTGTCACCATCGCTTTGGTAGTCCTTGTGCTGGTTGGCGTTGGGCTTTATTTCCTCGGTGGGCGCAACAACGCAGCAGGTGATGCCATAGATTCAATCGCCGTCCTGCCGCTCGTTAACGCGAGCGCTGATCCGAACACGGAATACCTTTCAGATGGCATCACCGAGAGCCTCATCAACAGCCTTTCCCAGCTGCCCAAGCTGCGCGTCATAGCGCGCACGACAATGTTTCGCTACAAGGGTCGCGAAGTTGACCCGCAAAAGGTCGGGCGCGAGTTGGGTGTGAAAGCAGTGCTCACAGGGAAAGTTCTTCAGCGTGGTGACAATTTGATCATCCAAGCGGATTTAGTGGATGTCGCCGACGGATCGCAATTATGGGGCGAGCAATATAACCGAAAGTTCTCAGACATCCTCGCGGTGCAGGGAGAAATTGCAAAGCAAATCTCACAGAAGTTACGCATGAGGCTGACGGGTGCAGAACAGCAGCGAGTGACGAAGAGCTACACGGAGAACACCGCAGCTTATCAACTTTATCTGAAAGGCCGCTACTTCTGGAGCAAGCGGACGGAAGAGGGACTTAACAAAGCCACCGAGCACATCAAGCAGGCGATTGATATAGACCCAAACTACGCTCTGGCTTATGTCGGTTTGGCGGACTGCTACAACCTACTTGGTTTCTACAGTGTGCTTGAGCCAAAGGAAGCATTCCCAAGAGCGAAGGCAGCAGCAACAAAGGCTCTGGAAATAGATGACACGCTCGCAGAAGCTCATGCTTCGCTGGGTTATGTGAAACTTTTTTATGACTGGGATCTGACAAATGCCGAGAGCGAACTCAAGGAAGCCATTGAGTTAAACTCAAATTACGCGACCGCTCACCACTGGTATGGCGTGTACTTACAGTTCGTTGGACGATTCGACCAAGCGTTAGTAGAAATGAGGCGAGCCTTAGAGCTTGACCCACTCTCGCCTTCCATCAATGCGAATGTAGGATGGCCGCTCTACTACGCGCGTCAGTACGATCAAGCGATAGAACAATTCCAGAAAGCGATTGAAAGAGACCAGAGTTCACCTCTCCCTCACCACTGGCTTGCGATGGTTTATGGACAAAAGGGCATGTATGAGGAGGCGATCACAGAGTATCAAAAAGCGCTTGACCTTTCAGGAAGCAGGCCGAGAATAGTGGCAGAACTCGGGTACATCTACGCGGTGTCACGAAAGAGAAGTGAGGCGCAAAAGGCACTTGAGGAGTTGAAAGAGCTATCAAAGCGACGTTATGTCTCATCGTTTTACATGGCATTAATTTACATGGGTCTAGGCGAGAAGGATCAAGCGTTCGCATTGTTTGAAAGGGCTTATGAAGAGCGGTCTCCGAGATTAATTGAACTTAAGGTTGATCCAATCTTCGACCCGCTACGCTCAGACCAGCGTTTCGCGGAACTAATGCGAAAGGTGGGCTTCACATCCCTAAATCCCTTACGAACTCAGGCATATAAAAAGTGATCCCGCCGACCTGGGTGCTTTCCGCCAAGCCGTTGCAAACTTGAAACCCCTTCCTGCACATTTACATCTTGCGTCTTCCAACTGCGATAACGTGCTAAGTTCGTTGAATGATTGAGGTTGTTATCGGAGGCCGCTACCAATAATTCATGAGTTACGGCGAATTCAAGCTTGCCGTTTTTCGTTTACCACGCTGCGTCCGTGAGATTGGGTCGCGGGAGTCTCGTCCGCAGTTGTCATTACTCGAAAGGCGATTGCTTCCACTGCGCGACGCTTTGCGTGCTCCATTGCATGCGTTTAGCGCATTGCCATTCGAATGTCAGACCATCCAAAAATCGCCTCGAACGTGAAGGCATCTGGGCTGGCGTCTCCCATGCGAGTTGTCGCTGTGTGACGGGGGTCGGGCGAAAGCAGGGACTCGCAAGACGCGTACAATTCGCGTACATGGAAGACCCTAAAACGCCCTAAATCATCCCAGGCAATCCTAAATCCGCTGCGGCATAAGTCTTCACGCTCAGTGACACCCGTTGATTTCATACCACTTCGGCAATTCGGTAAGCGGCCCTGAAAAGGCCGGCGTCGGCGGTTCGATTCCGTACCTGGCCACCAACTCCCTTCAGCAATTTAGCGTCTGCCAAAAACCCTGTATGGCAGGGTGTTGCCGCGCCAGGCTTTGAGAGGATTTCGTTAGCGTCTAGTTTTTGCGTCTGGAGTGATCGTTCACTATCGCGGCTTACGGAAGTCCGATGCGTCGAACTAAATCATCGAAGCGCGGATCAGAGCGAAGCGGATCGAATCTTCGCTCAACCTTCATCCGCATAATATTCAGATCATAAGCCTTGTTCGCTTCTTCGAGGCGTTCAAAGGCCTTATCTTTTTCACCACGAGCGATGTGTATGATCGCGATTTGACCAGGGGACACGTATCGGTGCTTGGACAAATCCAAAAGCTCATCGAAAGTTTTCTGCGCTTCCTGTTTTCTGCCAGCCAAGGCGTAGGCATATGCCAGCCCCATCAAACCAGTCGTCTTACCATCGGGTAGGTTTAGAACCTTATTGAATTCGTCAATAGCTTCGTCATACATCCGCTTTTCAGCGTACGCCTGGCCCAACCTGTAATGAGCAAGAATAAAGTTCGGATCCAACTCAATCGTCTTTCTCAACTGTTCGACTGACTGGTCGAGCTGACCGGCCACTCCAAGAATTCGCCCGTACCATGCGTTAATGATCAATGAAGTCGGATCAAGCTCCAGTGCTCGTCTGATCTCTACCAATGCCTCGGATATCCTGCCAGGCCACGTAGACAAAAAGATCGCGTACCAATGGTGAGCCACTGCGTAGTTAGGGTTGAGCTCGATCGCGCGTTTGAATTCCCTTTCAGCGGTCGCCCAATCTCGATCATAGAAGTAACTAACGTGGCCCAATGAAACATGCGGTTCTGCAAGCAACTCATCGATCTGAATCGCCTTGAACGCAGCGGCTTTGGCCTTTGGCAAGGCTTCGCTTGGTGGCATGTCGCCGCCTGCTTCCGGCCCGCCTAGAAGTGAGTAAGTGTCCGCCATACCGGCGTATGCAAGCGCGAAGCGCGGGTCGCGCTGAATCGCCTGTTCGTAAAACTCAACTGACTTGTGCAGGGCGGCGGACGTTCGTTTGCTCCAGTAGAACCTTCCTTTCATATATAGCTGATAAGCTTCATTGCTCTCGGTATAGTTTTTAGTAAGTGCTGTCTCCTTGCCCGACACTTTCAATTGCAGTTTATCGACAATCTCCCTCGCGATTTCGCGCTGCGTCTGAAGTAATTCCGATGCCGTCCGTTCATAATGTTCACCCCAAAGCAATTTGTTGCGGCGAACATCTACCAGCTCAGCACTTATCGTTAGGCTTTCACCCCTTTGTATTATTCGGCCCGATAGTACCGCGTTTACACCAAGCTCCTTACCCACTTTAACCGGATCAATCTCTTTGTTTTTGTACGCGAAGACGGAGCTCGTCGGACTGACTCTTAGCGTTGATAATTGCGAAAGACGATAGATCAGCGATTCTGCCAAACCGTCTGAGAGATACTCTGTGTCTGGCTCCGCGCTTCTGTTCTGAAAAGGCAAGACCGCGATTGAGTCAATGGCGACTTCGGTATTTCGCGCATGAACGTAAAGGCCAATGCTCACTACAACTGCCACGAGAACCAGAGCCGCAATTCCCGCCGCGAGTTTATGGTGTTTGATTCCAGAAACGATGTATTCCGCACTTGATGCGACCGGCTTTGAGGCATTGGATTCAGTTGACGCGGCTGGGGCAGAAGCAGTCGCGAGTGGACCACGCAATTCAGAAGGCGCAGTGCGATCCAATTCAGCATCGACTTCCAGCTTTCGCTTTAACGTTCGCAGATCTATTAGCAGATCCTTCGCCGTCTGATATCGCTCTTCGCGATCTTTGGTGAGCGCCTTGTGGACGATCCGCTCCAATTCGGCCGGGACATCCTTTTCGTAGCGTGTGATCGGAATTGGATCCTTTTGCAGGATCAGGGAAATAGATTCAGTTGGCGTATCTCCCTCAAATGGACCTGTACCGGTGATCATCTCATATAGCACGACGCCAAGACTCCATAGGTCGGTTCGTGCATCTATGTCGATTCCTTTGGCTTGTTCCGGCGACATGTAATTAGCCGTACCCATGACTGTGCCCTCACGGGTGTTAACCATGGCTCTGGTTGGAGCGTCAGCGTCGGTAATGGAGTTTTTGGGGTCGGTCAGTTTAGCGAGACCGAAATCGAGTACCTTTACATAACCATCACGCCGAACCATGATGTTCTCAGGCTTGATGTCGCGGTGAATGATACCGGCAGCGTGGGCGGCGGCCAGAGCACTTGTTGTTTGAATCGCGATCTCAAGAATTTCGCTCACCTTCTGAGATCTGCTACGAATGCGCTGTCTTAGCGTGGCGCCATCGATAAACTCAGTAGCAATGAATTTGAGATTACCCGCGCTCCCAATTTCATGAATGGTTAGTATGTGTGGGTGATTCAACGCCGAAGCAGCTTTTGCCTCTTGAACGAACCGGTGCAAGCGTTGTTCGTCAGCACCCAAACTCGTGTGAAGAACCTTAACTGCTACCGTTCGACTCAATTCCGCGTCCAACGCCAGGTACACTTCACCCATGCCGCCTTCAGCAAGTTTTTCGCGGATTTCATAGCGACCGATCTTTGTTCCAGCCGACAGCGTCATTTGAGACCAACAGCAGTTAGCTGGTTAACCTAGAGCCCTGTAAAGCTGGATGATTCTATTGAAACGATTGCGCCTGAGCAATGCTGGTCAATGGCAAATCGTGGCAAAGACATACGGCCAATCTTCCAAACTTGCCGGCGTGATCGTTCACTTCTGCAAGTTCGATTATTTAGATCTGCTGGAAACAACAAGAGGCCTTCTTAAAAATCAGTGATGGGCACTTAAGGTTGACTCGTCTTGACCGACTGATTCAGAGGCGAAATATATCCGAGTAATATCCGGATATGCCTTCCTCACATCGTTCTGCAAACGATTCACAGCTGCTCTGACACCAACTGCAGAGAGCTCATCGCGAAACCTGACCTCCAGCGTGAGCAACACTTCATGTGGCCCAAAATGCATGGTCAGCAAACGACTGACATGCTGGACATCTGGGTCTGCTGAAACGACCCCGCGAAGTTTGGATAGTGTTTCGGCATCAACACCTTCACCGATGAGAAGTCCTTTACACTCGTAGGCCAATATGAACGAGATTACGCCCAGTATCAGGCCGATAATGATTGAAGCAATGCTGTCAGCGTAGGAGCTATTGAACACATGTCCGAGGTGGACACCCGTGAATGCAACGATCAAACCGAGCAGCGCCGCCGAGTCTTCGAAAAAGACCATGAAGGTCGAAGGATCCTTAGTTGTATGAATAGCTTCCAAGATGCCTCGACGGCCTTTACTCACGCGGAACGCTCTCCATCCGAATAACCACGAAGTTCCTTCAAAAATGAAGGCAAATCCCAGGACCACGTAGTTCCAGAACGGATCACCGATCGGGTGTGGGGAGATTAAGTGAGTGACTCCTTCGTAAATCGATGTAGCACATCCGACGGCAAAGATCGCAATCGCGACAATTAATGACCAGAAATAAAGTTCCTTGCCATGACCGAATGGATGTTCGAGATCTGGAGGTTTGCGACTTGCCCAAATGCCAAAGAGCAGTAGCCCGCCGTTTCCGGTATCCACGATTGAGTGGATACCTTCTGAAATCATTGCTGAACTTCCCGTTATGAAAGCAGCAATGAATTTGGTTATGGCAATTGCGATATTAGCAAGGATGGCTGCGATAATGGCTTTTTTAGATTCGGATGGGCCTTCAGGCGGCATTAAGTTCTGAACCCTCAGTCTCTGCGTCTTACGCAACAAGCCTATCTCTGCCAATACCTCTTAATGCGCTCCTCCAGGAATGGAAACGGAACGTATTCGGCAGCTCTGCCTGAACGGCGGAGCTCCTCTACCATCCGGATGGCGCCATCGGCATTCCGCGTGTGCACGAAAATCGTCGAGGCTCGCTGCAGTTCAGGACGCGAGGCCAGCCACGTCGCGATTGCATATCCCGTTCGTTCGTCGTCGGGCTGCGATGATTCGTAGTGTTCTGGGTGAAGATCGTGGTCCAGGAAAATTGCATCGTACGAATTTGCGGTCAGCAACTCTTCGGCTTGAGAGACGTTCTGAGCAAAGTCGATGTAATCTCCCTTAAATCGAGCTGCAAACCATTTATGCCGGCGCACATCATCATCCAGCAGAAAGACTCTGATTGGATTCCGATCAGCGCGAACCCTGGTCAGACCTAGTTTGGCCAACAACGAATTCCACAACTGCATATTTAGCGAGACGCTTTGGGAGAAATGACAAGGCTCAATAATCGTAAAGCTCGGTGAGAAAATATTAGCACACGCCGTACCATTAAACGGCTTGTCGTTGAATGAGAGATTTTACAGATCTGCACGTCGCAGCTCATTGAGTTGAATACACTGGATGTTATAATCGCGAACCAGTAACGAAAAGTTTTCTTTGTCTGTTTTTCAACTCTCTTAATGCCAACTGACGCAAGCAATAAAGCCATTTCCGCAAACATCCCTCACTCGGATCCTAATCCGACACCAACTGCCGGTAGTGAAATCTGTGAGATCTGTTTTGGCACAGGTGTCGAAGTGGTTTCGGGAAAAGGTGCTCGACCTTGCAGTTGTCGGGCCAGCGACTCGAAGCAAAGATCTTTAGCTGCCGCCCGCATTCCTGCTCGTTATAGCAGTTGCTCGCTGGATAACTTCAAGAGTCAACCGAACAGCTCTCAGAATATTGCTTTTCGTTATGCATGTCGTCTCGTGCTCGACTATCCGGGGGTCGATCGTGGACTTCTGTTCATGGGACCAGTCGGCGTCGGCAAGACGCACCTGGCTGTTGCTATTCTCAAAGGTCTGATCCAAAAGGGCGTTCCATGTCTTTTCTATGAATCGGGATCTCTCTTAAAACAGATTCAGGACTCGTATAATCCGATCTCGAATACTTCAGAATTGCGTGTTCTGGCGCCCGTATACCAGGCCGAAGTATTGGTTCTGGATGAACTCGGATCCACCATCCCTACCGACTGGGTGCGCGACACCATCTACCAGATCATCAACACTCGTTACAACGATAAGAAGCTGACGATCTTCACCACCAATTACTCGGACGAGCCACCAGCGGTGGGCGAGTCACAGGTAGAGTCACCTCGCGCCAATCGCAAAGTGGCTGCACTATCCGAGGTAGCTACGCTGGAAGAGAGAATAGGTACGAGACTGCGCAGTCGGCTTTATGAGATGTGCAACAAGGTAGTGATCAAAGGTGAAGATTATCGGCGAATTCTCGACAAGCGACCGTTCGATTCCAACAGAATTTAGCAGTCCTCTTCACATCAACAGTTCAAGGTGTCACAACCGCCGATTCGTCTGACGAAGAGTGGTTATGTATAATGCCTTGACTTCATTCCACCAATCTACTGAATGAAAAGTTTGTTCAGTCTTAATGCCTAGACGCACCGATATTAACAAGATCCTGATCGTCGGTTCGGGTCCGATCGTGATAGGGCAGGCATGCGAGTTTGATTACTCCGGTACGCAGGCTTGCAAGGCCCTACGGCAGGAGGGCTACAAGATCGTTCTGGTGAATTCCAATCCGGCAACGATCATGACTGATCCGGAAACCGCCGACATCACCTACATTGAACCGCTCACCGTCGAATCCCTAACTCAGATCATCCGCCGCGAAAGACCTGACGCACTGTTGCCGACAGTCGGAGGTCAAACAGCACTCAATCTTGCAATCGCTCTGGCTGAGTCCGGAGTCCTTGAAGAATGCAATGTCCAGATAATTGGCGCAAAGAGGGAGGCGATCAAAATCGCCGAAGACCGGATGCTGTTCAAGCAGGCAATGGACGAAGCTGGTTTACCCGTACCTATCGGAGGGTTCGCGAAATCCTGGGATGAAGCCCGAACCATCGTAGAAAAGACTGGCTATCCCGCCATTATTCGTCCCTCATTCACTCTGGGTGGCACGGGTGGCGGTACAGCTTACAACCCCGAGGAGTTTGAAGAGATTGTCCGCGGCGGTTTAGTGGCATCACCAATCCATGAAGTTCTGATTGAAGAATCGATCCTCGGCTGGAAGGAATTTGAGCTGGAGGTGATGCGGGATCTGGCGGACAACGTCGTGATCATCTGCTCGATCGAGAACTTTGATCCGATGGGAGTTCACACGGGCGACTCAATTACTGTCGCGCCGGCCCAAACGCTGACAGACGTCGAGTACCAACGACTGCGTGACATGGCAATCACTGTCATTCGCAAAGTTGGTGTGGAAACCGGCGGGTCAAACATTCAATTCGCCGTTAATCCAGAGAACGGTGAAGTACGCGTGATCGAAATGAACCCACGCGTTTCGAGATCATCAGCTCTGGCGTCGAAAGCTACCGGATTCCCGATCGCGAAGATTGCCGCGAAGCTTGCGGTAGGCTATACGCTCGACGAGATTCCGAATGACATAACTAAGAAGACACCGGCGTCATTCGAACCAACGATTGACTACGTAGTCGCAAAAATTCCGAAGTGGGATTTCGAAAAGTTCCGCGAAGCCCAGGATGTGCTTGGCACACAAATGAAGTCGGTGGGCGAGGTAATGGCGATCGGGCGAACTTTCAAAGAGGCGCTGTTCAAAGGTTTGCGATCGCTTGAATCAGTGAAGCCGCTCCGGCTCGAAGACGTGTCGTCTGATGAACTTCAACGAAAACTCGCCCGTCCAAATTCTCAACGGTTCTCGTACATCACTTACGCGTTGCAGCACGGTGTCTCAATTGAAGAAATTCATCGGCTGTCGCGAATAGACCCCTGGTTTCTGGATCAACTCAGTCAGGTGATGGACATTCAGAAAG
>JBKPAC010000034.1:0-14646 GCA_046726175.1 Acidobacteriota bacterium | reverse complement strand
TCTTCTCCTTTCAACCCGTCACTCGTATCTCAACGCCACCAACGGATTCACTTTCGTTGCGCGGCGCGCCGGGATGTAACAAGCCAATAACGTGATCGCCAGCAATACCAGCGACACGAGCGCAAAAGTTGTTTTGTCCCGAGCATCAATTTCGAATAGCAGCATCGTTAATAGCCTTGTGAGACCAAACGAAGCTGCGAGGCCAATGGCGACGCCGATCAAACCCAGCACCATTCCATTGACCAACACCAACCTGAGTACGTCGCCCCGTTGCGCGCCGAGAGCGACACGAATGCCGATTTCATGCGTCCGCTGCGCAACCGCGTAAGACATAACGCCGTAAATACCGACGGAAGCCATGATCAGCGCGACAGCGGCAAACACCGCCAACAACCGTTCCTGGTTTCTATATCATCGGCCGTTTTCAGAAGTGCGCTTATCGGCGCATTGGTTGAGGGACGGAGATAGGCCCGGATCGGTTGATCCAGATTGATGGGAATCGAGGCCTTCGGCTGAACATCCTCCTCATCGGGGCGGAAGATACTGGCAAGTTCGAGAAGTCCGATTATCCGCTGACGTTTCTTTCCAGCATACGGGTGTCGCCATAAAGAACCAGGCCTTGCGTTGACTAGACCGCTGCTTAAAAGGCACGACATCAAAAGAATGCTGAATGCGCCAGTGATTGCACGACGTTGAGGGCAGGGTTCTTTGTTCATTAATCAAAAAGGCAGTTCGAGGATAACTGAAGTGCCGTATTTCCTAGTACTCGCAGCAGGGGTCGAACTTGCGACCATTTGGAGGAGGCAATTTCCAATTTTGATGCGTACCAAAACGCCGAACAAAAATAGCAGTCGAACAAAGCGATAGTCCATCAATTCGCGCCTTTCAAGTAACTGAAGCTCAGAGGTACTGACGCGAAGCCCGAGTTCGGCGTATTACGGCACAGCATAATCCCCGTTCTGTAGTGTGCTCGAAAGAAGTTCTTGAGGCTTATGATCTGTGCTATCCGTCCGCTAGTGAATCCAAGAGCCGCCCGATATTGACGACGGGTACAAAAAGGGGGTACAAAAAGGGGTACATTTCTTATGCTCCTCTTTGAAACCTGCCATTTTGTTTAGGCCCGCGTAGCTCAGTGGATTAGAGCGTTCGCCTCCGGAGCGAAAGGTCGCAGGTTCGACCCCTGCCGCGGGTACCAAAAGCTTCAATCCTTCAGCTGCACCGTACGACCCGCAATAATCATTGACAGGCCCTCGCGGGGTTAAATATTCTGGCAGCATGGCTCGCCCCTTCCGGCGGTCCGCATCTCAGAATCCTTCCTTCCCAGCTTTTTCCGGAGGCCAGATGAATACGCGAAAAATCTCCCAACTCAGCCTATTAGTGAGCCTTTTCAGCTTCACGTGGACGATCGACGCTCAGACTTCCCCTGCACCTGCAGCAGCGACTCAACCCCAGGGTACTGAAGCTCAGGCGCGTCAACTCGTGATCGAACCGCAGAAGGCTCTTCCGGCAAAAGCAAAGAGATGGGCTCTCGTTGTCGGCGTCGATAGATATGTCGACCCACAGATCAGCTCGTTGCGAGGCGCTGCGAACGACGCGCGAACTCTTGCTGACGCACTTGTTAAGTACTCAGGGTTTCCTCCGGATCAGGTAGTTCTGCTCGCAACGGATCAGCCATCAGAACGACAACCTACACGCGTCAACCTATTGCGACGTTTGTCGAACCTGGCAGCCGCAGTCCCGAAGGACGGTCTGCTTCTGATCTCATTCTCGGGACACGGAATGGAACGTGGTGGCCACGCTTTCTTACTCCCAAGCGACGCGCAGATTAGTGACCAGATCTCGTTTCTGGAAGATACGGCGGTGAGCGTAAGCCGCGTGCGAGAGTTGATTAAAGGAACCGGGGTGGCTCAGGTGATGGTGTTGCTCGACGCATGCAGAAACGATCCTGGTGGTCGTGCAGACGCACCGAATCCACTGACCGAAGCATACGTGCACGGTTTCAATTTCGACGTGCGCAATCGAGAGGTGCAGGCCTTCGCAACTATTTATGCCACGGGCGTGGGCCAGCGAGCCTTTGAATACACCGAACGAAAACAAGGCTACTTCACGTGGGCCGTAGTCGAAGGGCTAAAAGGTGCAGCGGTTAACGGCGCCGGAGAAGTAACCCTTTCTGAGTTGGTTAAGTTTGTACAGGATGCCGTGCCCAAGCGCATTGCAATTGATCTGGGTGGCGGCAAGCAACAGCGCCCGTTTGCCACAATCGAAGGTTACAAGGCAGAAGAGCTCGTCTTGTCTGCGCCTGGCGCGAAGTCCGGAGACGTAGCTTCAGTGCCTTCCGGGTCATTTGTCGATCCGGCTGCAATCGAGCTGAGCTTCTGGGACACGATCAAGAACAGCACCAATCCAGACGACTTCAAGGCGTACCTCGAGAAATATCCTGACGGTCAATTCGCAGTGCTGGCACGCAACCGCCTTAATAGTGCTGAGAGCGCAAGAGCCTCCGAAATCTCGCGCTCAAACTCCCAGGCCACGGACGCTCAGAATGCGCTTGCTGAATTGACATTCTGGTCCTCGATTAAAGAGAGCGGCGGTCGAGATGAAATCAAGGCGTACTTGAAGCGATATCCCAACGGTACTTTTGCGAGTGCCGCTCGAAACCGTTTGCGTGAGATGGACGACACACTCGACGACTCTGTTTGGGTTGGAACCTCACCCGGCGGCGATAAGTTTTACGAGTTTAGATTCAATAGAGGCGGAAACTTTACTGGTAGCTTCTTCGGCGGCATGAGCTTGTTTGCGTCAGGGCAAAACAAACTCGAAGGCAGCTGGAGCCAGTCAGGAAATTCCATTAACGTCTCGCTCACCGGTCGTTTGAAGGGCCAGGAGTTCAAGACGGTAAGGACCGGCAATAAGATCAAGGGAACGTGGGGCGCATTGACCTACTCATTTGAGGTTACTCGCGTGCTGGCAAAGCCGCTGGCGACCACTGACGACGACGAGGCGCAGTCATGCAATCTCCGCGGGACGAAGGTGATGGTCTTTTATCGTGACAAGAGTGGCGTCAATCTTTCGGCATTGGCGTCGAAGGTCTCGGATAAGCTCCGCTCTACCGGTGCTGACATCGAAGTCCAGAAGGGAAACGAAAAGGACCGAAGTGAGCAGGTCGTCTTCTACAATGGTCAGAACCCGATCGCTGGGAGGATAGCCGAATGCGTTCGTGAAGAAGTTCTGCTTACCACAGCGGACGGCGGACCCAACTATCTTCAACCGAACGTCTTTCAAATCTACTTACAAACACTGTCATCATCCGTATCGGCGATGCCGGCTTCAGGCAAGAAGACAAAATAGCTCTGTAACGCAATCAGTCCATATTGGCTACATTCAACGTAACGTGCTAGGCTAGGCCCAACTCGAATCCCCCGGAACTTCTTAACGATCGAGTAGCTGGTGCGGGCCCGATCTGACACTGCACTTTAAAGGTGCTCGCGACTCGCCGTTTTGTTAGGAAAGCCAACGGCCAGGATGTCTGCCAACACGATCACAATTCTCGTCGTGGATGACTTTGACGACACCCGACTGTTGCTTCGAACATGGCTGGAGCGTAAAGGATTCCGTGTGATTGAGGCGGAAAACGGCTACGAAGCAGTCATGCAAGCCGAGAATCACGCGCCTGACCTGATCATAATGGACGTTGAAATGCCCGAACTCGACGGGCTATCCGCAACTCGTCAGATACGCAGCAGCATTAGTTTGAAGAATGTTCCGGTGGTTGCAGTGTCGGCCTACGGGGCACAGCAGTTTCGCCGTGAGGCATTAGCCGCGGGCTGCAACGAGTATGTTTCTACGCCATTTGAACCTGAAGACCTGGAGAAAGTGATCCGCTCGTTCCTGCCACCGCAACCTGTGCACGGTGTCGGGCGTTCTCTCGAATGAATAGAACGAAACTGCTGCATCTGGCCTGCACCATCTTGTTAGTGATGGTGTTCCCTCAGCTATCGTCCCCGGTCAACGCACAAACCCAACAATGCACTCTGAAACTGGCTGATCTTCCGGCAGCTCCGGAATTGCTCGGTTTTCAAATGGGCATGACTAAAGAACAGGTTAAATTGCGAGTGCCGCAGGTCAAGTTTGGCAAAACCGACGACTTAGGCGTATCCAAAACAACTATCAATCCTTACTTCGATCCAAGCATTGACAAAACTGCGTTTAGAGGAGTTCGCAGCATCTCGCTGGATTTCGTGGACGAGCATCTTACATCTCTCTGGATCGGATTCGACGAGACTTACAAGGTGACGACGGTAGATGAGTTCGTTAAGAGAATCTCACAGTCTCTTCACTTGCCGGATTCGTGGACGGGCTGGAGATCGCGCGGTCAACAGATGCGCTGCGACAACTTCCAGCTGACCGTGACGATGGTGGCAGGTGGACCGAGTGTCCGCGTTCTTGATCTTGGCGCCGAAGACATAGTCGCGACTCGAAGGGAAACAAAAGAGGAAGAACGTGAGGCAGCTACTGCAGAAAGCGAAGAACCGTCGCCGCGGATTTATGCTGACAAGAGAAGCAAACTCTACTATTCGCCGGGTTGCGAGCTGCCAAAAGAAATCGGGGAGACAGACAAACTAACATTCAGTTCTGTGGAAGAGGCAGTCAAGGCAGGATTCAAACCTGCAAAAGGATGTCAATGATCACTGGGAGCGCGGACGTCTCGTCCGCCTCGTGATCAGTTTTGACGCGGCATGCGGGCGAGACGCCCGCGCTCCCAGTGACTGAAAGGAGCTCACATGCTGAAGGAATTCAGAGATTTCATTGCGCGAGGCAACGTTATTGATCTGGCGGTGGCTGTGGTAATCGGCGCTGCCTTTGGTCGAATTGTGACGTCCCTCGTCGAAAACATCATCATGCCTCCGATTGGTACTTTGTTGGGCAGAGTTGATTTCTCGAACTTGTTCATAGATCTGTCGGGACAGCGTCCTATTTCCCTCGCGGACGCTCAGTTGAAAGGCCTGCCGGTAATTGCCTACGGCACATTCATCAACGACTTTCATGGTGATTAAAGCAATAAACCGGTTGAAGAAAGAGGAAGTGGCAGTCACGACAAAAGATTGCCCGCACTGCCTGACGGCCATTCCGATTGGCGCCCAGCGTTGTGCCGCGTGCTGTGTTGATCTTCCTGCAGCAGCGTGAAATCGTGAATCGTGAATCGTGAATCGTGTCGCCATGCGGACGGTTCGCGAGTTCGTAAATCGTGAATCGTAAATCGTGGCTCGATGTGGACGGTTTGCGATTTACCATTTACCATTCACTTACGATTCACGATTCACGATTCACGATTCACAGTTCACTATTCACGATGCGCGAGTGCCCCCGGTGTGAAAGCTGTTATGACGATGACATAGCAGTTTGTCCCGAAGATCAGACGAAGACAAAACACACCCTTCCTGGTGGCCTAGTGCTCGCCTCTCGCTATTTGCTCGAGAAGCGACTTGGCCGCGGAGCAATGGGCCAGGTCTATCTCGCTCGTGACCAGAACCTCGCCACCCGCCGGGTCGCCGTAAAAACAGTCAGGCCCGATATCCTTAGTGATGAAGACATGCAGGAAGGAGAAGCAATCGCTCGCTTTGAACGTGAAGCGCATGCAGCAGCTTCTATCCAGCACCCAAATGTTGTTGACGTCACGGACTTCGGCAAGAGCCCCGACGGAGTCTTCTTTCTCGTCATGGAATACGTCGAGGGCGAGTCGCTGTACCAACTGCTGCGGCGAGAGGGAACGCTTGATCCGCAAAGGGCTGCCCGGATTCTGCGTCAGGTAGTAGCTGGAGTTGAGGCTGCGCATGACGCGGGCATACTGCACCGCGATTTGAAGCCCGCGAACATCTTCATCATGCAGAAGAAACGCAAGAGCGGGAGCTCAAGCGGCGCGACCGATGATGGCTTTGTAAAAGTAGGCGACTTTGGACTTGCGAAAATTGTGAACGCAGATCGATCGTCGTCTGCAAGCGGCCCCGCCTCACGAGGAATCGTCGGTACTCCCGAGTACATGGCGCCCGAGCAAATGCAGGCAGGTTTCCAGCTCGACAACCGAGCAGACGTGTACGCGCTCGGTGCTATCGCTTATCACATGCTCGGCGGCCGTCCGCCTTTCACAGGAGACATTACACAACTGATCGCTCAAAAACTGATGCAGGATCCACCAAGCTTGTCGGGGCTGCGAACCGACATCGTTCCAGAGGTCGAGCGAGCGATCATGCATGCTCTTGCTCGTGAAGTCGGCTCGCGACCCGCGTCAGCAACTGAATGGTTTGAGGAGTTTGAATCAGCTGCCGGCCGTCATTCAGGGAATCTCGTACGTGGAGATTCTCGCGTCGTGATCATGGCTCCCACGGGATCAGAGGTCTACGTCAACGACGAACGCCAGGGAAGCGTGGGACGTTCAGGACGGGTGATTCTTACATCCATTCCTGCTGGAAGACATGTCTTGCGGGTGGCAAAGGCCGGCGAAGTGGATGATGAACGAGTGATTGAGGTCCGGCTCGACGGCGCCGAGCAGATCATTCAAGCACAATTCAAGACTGCCCCATCGAGTGCTCAACTGACGCCATCCCGCGGTGGGAGTCTCGACAGTCGTGCAGGCCCGCATTCGACTACCCTGGTCGTCGTGGTCTGTACCCGCTGCGGTGCCCGTTTTGCCGAGGGCACGAAATTCTGCGGAGTCTGCGGCAACACAACCTTTCAGCCAGTACTTCACTCGGAACCGCTCGATTCGCTTGGAGGCTCATCGAGTTCCAGATTGCCAACCCCGCAAGTCATATGTAGTCGCTGCGGTCAAAAATATTCGGCGGGCACCAAGTTTTGCGGACGATGCGGGATTCCGATAGGTTCCGCGCCCATCGACTGGCGTCCCGCGAAACAGGTCGAGATTCTGTGCAGGCAGTGCGGAACGAGCTATCCTTCTGGAACCAGGTTCTGTGGCCGGTGTGGAAAACCCATTGGACCTTGAGTGCTTGGGTTCATCCTTTATAATTGGCCTCGAATTGCGGATTGCGAATTTGCGCACCGATAACCTTGACTTTCACGCTCCACATTCGCCCTTGCTTTTCAATCCGCAATCCGCAATTCGAGGTTTGCTGTTAATCTTGTCAGCACGATCCGGCGCCGCCACACGCGGCCGACTGAACTCAACATGAAACGATGCCCGAGTTGCAATCGCACCTATACAGATCTGTCGCTAAACTTCTGTCTTGAGGACGGCACGCCACTCGTTGTCGATGCACCATCGTCAGATCCAAACGCGACCGCGCGTTACGGGGCGCGCGACACCAGCGGCGAGCCACCTCCAACCGAGATCTATCGACCTGATTCACCCGCTGTTAATCAGATCAGAGGTGTTCAGCCGTCTGTACCACCACCACCCCCACCCCCGGGTTGGCCTCCTGGCCCCGCGCCTCGGGTTCAAAAGAAAAAGTCTAATGCGATTTGGTGGATTCTTGGCGGGGTCGCAGTGGTTAGTGTCGTCGGAATCGGACTCCTGGTAGCCATCATCTTGTTCGCAATCGGATCTCAGGTGAACGAGAACGAGAACAACTCAAACAGCAACAGCAATCGGGTCGTAACTCGGAACGCTAATTCAAATGCAAACAACGCGAACGAGACGAACGCTAATTCGAACTCCAACGCGAACGCAACCAGCTCAGGTTCGCTAACGGACGATTTTTCAACGCAGAAATGGGGAGTAAGCAATTCCAGGTTCGGTGAGCTCTGGTACACAGGTGACGAGTACCACATGCGTTCAAAGAAAGACACCTACCTCGTGATGTACGGACCGAACCAGGATTACAAAACTGACAACGCCACTGTGAAGGTCACGGCTCGCAGTGTCGATGGCTCAGTTCCTTCGGCCGGCTTCGGCCTGATAGTTCTCGGTGGCCAATCCAAGGATAAAAACCTTCAGGACTATGCGCTGCTGATCTATCCGAGTGATCAGCCTGAGTACGAAGTGATCATGCATAAGGATGGAAAGCAATCATCAATTGTGTCGCGAACTCAGTCGAAGGTAATCAGATCCGGATCAAACCCGAATCAGCTCGAGGTCAGAATCAAGGGTAACGAGCTGCAGTTCTACATCAACGGTCAGTACCTGACGCGAACGAACGATTCAGCAAACCACAAGAGTGGTCTGGCGGGGTTCTACACCAGCGACGCCGTTGAAGTTGCATTTGACGACCTGGAAATTCAGAGGTAAATGCAAGTAAACCTGAAAGTACTGGCGGGGCCTTACAAAGGACGCGTCTTCTCGTTTAATCAACCCGACACGTTCCTAATCGGCCGGACAAACGATTCTCACCTTTGCCTGCCTGACGATCGCTTTTTCTCACGTCATCATTGCCTCCTGGAAATCAGTCCACCGCGTTGTTTTCTGCGCGATCTGGGATCGACCAACGGCACCTTTGTAAATGGACAACGAGTAGCTGAGACTTTCCTCAATAGTGGCGATCAGATTCAGGGCGGAGCGACCGTACTCCTCGTCGAAGTGGTAGCGGAACAGCCACACTGGAATTCCAAAACCATCGCGAACGAGGAGGCGCCTACACAGCCGGCGATAGTTTTGGTTGAATGCGTTAATTGTGGCCGTCGAGATCAAGCGCAGGCCACGACTCCTGACGAGCACATGACTTTCCTCTGCGAGGACTGTCGTATCGAGCTAAAGAAGACTCCGCAACCTGTCCCCGGGTATGACATGGTTCGCGTTCTCGGCCGTGGAGGCATGGGATGCGTCATGCTGGGTCGCGACCAGAAGACAGGTCGTGCTGTCGCTATCAAGACACTCCTGCCAGAGTTTGCCGTAAGTGACAAAGCAATGCGTCGCTTCATGCGCGAGATTGATGTCGCCGCTGCATTGAAGCATCCAAACATCGTCGAGTTTATCGATCGTGGAACGACTAACGGCGTCGTTTACCTCGTCACGGAGTTTGTCGATGGCGCCGATGCTTCGAAGCTTGCGGCAAATCATGGTGGCCGGCTGCCGTATCGCGAAACAATCTCGATCGTCTCGCAGGCGCTGGACGCACTCGAGTACGCGCACAAGCAGGGTTACATCCATCGAGATTTTAAAGATCAGAATGTGTTGGTCACTGGCTCAGGGCCGAATCTCCATGCGAAGCTGACCGACTTTGGTCTCGCGAAAAGTTTCACGCAGTCTGGCATGAGTGGTGTAACGATGGCGGGTGAGATGGCCGGAACGTTGGCGTATATGCCTCCGGAACAGCTGCGCAATTTCCGCGACGTGCGCCCGCAGTCTGATATCTACGCCGTGGGCATGACTACCTATAGCCTGCTTACAGGTTCGTTGGCACTCCGGCTGGAAGGAAATAGCGTCTCAGACACGATCAAGGCGATCTTTGATCAGCCGCCCGTTCCGCTTCAGGAGCGTGCACCGAGCGTTCCCTTGCAGGTTTGCGAAATCATAAACCGGGCGCTGGCGAAAGACCCGACAACGCGATGGCAGTCAGCCGCAGCCATGCGAACGGCGCTCCTGCATGCTGCCTGAACTGTAGTCACTGGGAGCGCGGGCGTCTCGACCGCTTTGTGGCGTATCCTATGTGATGCGGGCGAGACGCCCGCGCTCCCAGTGCTAAACTTAAGTCTTTACTTGGTGTAGTTTGGGCCGCATAATACAACTTCTCGCTGGATACAAAGGCGAGCTTATTGCGAAGGAAGCGCGGGTCACATGCTCGCGCCGGGCGCGGGCGAAAAGCCCGCGTTCGTATGAGGAGAGTGAAATATGAGATCGATTTGGAAAGGTCATATAAGGTTCCTTCTCGTTGCGATCCCCGTGCGTGTGTATAACGCGCTCGAGTCGAGCGAGAAGATTCAGTTCAATCAACTGCACCGCGAAGATTATGGCCCGATCGGCTATGACAAGCGTTGCAAGAAGTGTAGCCAGATCGTCACAAACGACCAGATAACGAAGGGCTACCAGTACGAACCCGATCGCTATGCGATCGTCGAACCTGAAGACATTGCCAAAGTAAAGATCAAGACGACAAAAGCCGTGGACATCGTTGGCTTTGTTGACGCGTCGGAAATCCCCACCACGTTCTATGACGCTCCTTATTACGCTGGTCCAGATGGTGCCGTATCCGAGAAGCCTTACGCTCTGCTGCGCGAAGTCATGAAGCAGACAGGGAAAGTAGGTATCGGCAAAGTTGTGTTGCGCGATCGCGAAGACCTCGTCGCTGTGTTTCCATATGAGGAAGGTCTGGTTTTGCAGAAGCTTCACTATCCTCACGAGCTGCGGAATATTGAAGATGTCCCTGAATTGGATAATGCGAAGCAGATAAACAAGGCCGAGTTGAAACTGGCCATGACGCTCGTTGACGAGATGACAACGACGCTTTCAGAGATCGACACGACTGACAACTATCACGAGGCATTGAAGAGTCTGATTGATTCGAAAATCAAAGGTAAGAAGATTGCAGAATTTGAGGTTGAAGAACTTCCCAGACTTGATATTATGAGCGCGCTGAAGAAGAGCTTGCAGTCGAGTCGTAAACCGATGGTCAAGGCCGCTAGCAACTCAACTACCAAGAAGAAGCCGCAGATAAGTTTGGTGAAGCCCAAGGTAGCTGCTAAGAAACGCAAGGCATCGTAAGCAGGCTGGCGCGCTTACAGATGAAAGAAAACAGCAAGAAGCTACTCTCATTCCCCTCACCTGTCCCCGCAAAGGCAGACTACCAACGTGTCAAATCGTCTTACTCGATTCGTGACATCAAGCAGCTCTTTGGCTTGAGCGAACGCACCATTCGTCGTTGGACAGAACAGGGAATCATTCAGGCATCAACTTCCGCTCCGGGGTCAGATCCGACATACGACTTCCAGGCACTCACTGCATTTCGCCGCGTGCGAGAGTTGCGTGCTCAGGGACAAAGCATCAAACAGATCGAGGCGGAGTTGCAGGGTCAGCTTCACCTCTTTCAGGCTGAGACAGGCCGTGTTGCCCGGCTCTTAACGCCGTTTGAAGAAGCGCTCGTTCTCCACGAGCAGGGTGACGCGAAGGCGATGGAGTATTACCTCGAGGCAATTAACGAAGGTGACAACATAGCCGAAGCGCATTGCAATCTGGGCATACTCAACCTTGAACAGGGGCAACTGGCAAAGGCAATCGACCACTTCACTCTGTCACTGAAGAACGAACCCCGGCACGTTGAGGCTCACTACAATCTCGCCAACCTGTATTACGACGCCAGCGACCTTCAACTCGCGAAGCTGCACTACGAAGCGGCCGCTCAGATCGAGCCGCGGTTTTCGCTGGTCCACTTCAATCTTGCACTCGTCTACCACCGGCTAGGCAATCTGCCTGCCGCAACAGCGGCCCTGGAAAAGTACCGAGAGTTGGAACCCGAAGATGAAGAGACTGAGGTGTTGGACCAGCTGTTGAAAGCCATGCGCAGCAAATAAGCGGAAAGGCAGCTCGTGACCAGCGAGCTGCCCAAAGGACATGAGGGTTTTTGGCGGTGGGCAGGAGGGATCTGCCCACCTGCTCGTACGGGATCGCAAGAAAGGAAACGATCCTTGATACGTAGGTAATCTAAAACATAGGACGAATGGTGACGCGGTTCCAGAAGCGGCTAAACTAACGTACAAAACGGTACAGACGGAGGCATCGAACCGTGGAAATCTGGCTGGTTATTCCGGCGCTCAAGGCACACGCGGGGCCAACCCGAATTGTCACTAAATAGACGTAGCCGTTATACTGCTGGCCTCTCCCGGCTCGATTAATGCCATGACCCGAAACCCCTATACTTAATACCCACTATGTCACAAACAAAATGCCGAATTCTCTGTGTTGACGATCACGAAGATACCTCCGAGATGCTTCGTGTTCTCCTGACCGGACCTGAGTACGAAGTGAATACTGCGCTTTCAGTGGAGGAGGCGCTTCAGCTTGCCACAACTCGTGAGTTTGATCTGTATGTGCTCGACAAGCGACTGCCTGACGGAACCGGATTGGAGTTGTGCACGCGGCTCAATGAACTGACACCTCAGGTTCCGTGTATCTTCTATACGGGTGACGCGTATGCAATCCATCGTCAGGAGGCGATGCAAGCAGGCGCCGATGCTTATGTTGCTAAGCCGGACGTTGAAGGACTTATTCTCGCGGTGCAACGACTACTTGAAGATCGTGAATGCGCAGCGACAAAGTGAGTGCTAGCAGTTCAAATTCCTGTCGTGATCTAACCGATGATGTAGCGCTACGAAATTCGACGCTTGCTTGACACCTCAAAGAGCGCACGTATAATTTTTTTGAAGTGGGCCGTTAGCTCAGTTGGTAGAGCAGCTGACTCTTAATCAGCGGGTCGGAGGTTCGAGCCCTCCACGGCTCACCATTATTTTCAATGACTTGCGGTAGGTCTCAGGGCCTGCCGCTTTTCGTTTGTGACCAACGAAAGATAAGTGCCACGTTCGCTGATGTTTTCTGGCAGCGATTCACCTTTCTAAGAGCGATTCTGAGCTACCTATTCGTAGTCAACAGCCATCGTGAATACGCCAGACAGGATCGCGAGTTCCCTACTTCAGCGATTCAGTAGGTGGGCCTAAAAGGCCGGCGTCGGTGGTTTGATTCCTTCTCTGGCCCAATATCATCGACAACTTAGCTATAGCCAAAACATTTAAATTTCATCGCGCGACAATAACGCTGACATCGGTTTGCTTACTTTCACTTTAGGAGTCACTCCTTGAAATAACTTCTACCTTTCAAGAACAAGCATGCCGTCGTACTTATGTGTTGCCTGGTGCTCTGTCATCTTAATATTCAAGTGGCCCAGGACTCTTGCCATCTTGTAAAGCTTGCCACCGTTTCAGCCCCCACGTTTCTGGGCCAGGTATTTGCTATCAACCTTATTCAAATCTCTAGTTGGCGGTACGTACTTCTGAATAGAAAGTACAGTTCAAGATAAACGCCAAATTGCTGGCTTAAGGGCAATGCACTGAAAAGTGCTGGGCGCGATTCGCTTTTTCTGAAAATCAGAGTTATTAGCTGGACTCTTGGAGTTGTGAAGTCTCGAGGCTCAAGTATGTCATGCCACGCACGTCAAGAAGCACACGTTGTCGAACATCTACAACCCGGAGTAGTACTTGTTCGCAAACTGCGCAGCGCGCTACGATGCCGGGACCTTGCATGTATACATGCGCCTCGGCAAAGTGCTTTTTTGCGCCGCAGTGCGCACACTGTCCCTCTGCAGCAGTAACATCCATTACGAATATTTTGCTCAATTCACCAGCAGCGGCGTTACCGTCAAGGTAATCGTAGGTATCTGGATTCATTGCCGTTCTCCTGTTGGACCAAAACGCTCCGTTCTGATCTTGTCGGGGTTGTGGCCTGAGGCGGTAAGCAGGCCAGCAGCACTTTCAACGAATGATGTGGGGCCGCAAACGTAGCAAGTCGGGAAACACTTTGAGGGCCAGTTCGTATCCGCGATCAGAGCAGCGTCGATCCGGCCGGGCTGTCGCGGCCAACCCTTCGGAGCGACTCGTGTGTACGCATAGGTAAGACTTACAGGATGGTCCTGATCTGAAAGTGCCTGCAGTTCATCGCGGTACAAGATCGCTCCCGGTTCGCGCACTGAATACAACAATCGAAACGGTGCAGTGCTGCCGGCCGACGCACGCGAGCGAATCATAGCCATCAGAGGCACGATGCCGGAGCCTCCTGCTATCAGTTGAATCTGTTCGTTTTGTTGGGGGCGCCACACGAACCAGCCTCCGATGGGACCTCGGAGTTCCAGACTATCGCCAACTGTGACTTGTTGCGTGAGATAGGGTGAGACTTCGCCGTTAGGCAGTCGTTCGATGGTCAGTTCAACGCGCTTCTCAGAGTTCGGTGCAGAGGCGATCGAATATGACCTGACAGCGGAGTATCCATCCGCAGCGGTCAAACGCACATCAACGTGCTGGCCTGCGATGTGACCCGACCAATCTGAAACTTCGAGCCTGATCGTCCGTGCCGTCGCTGTTTCGTCGTGAATATCAATGACCGTTCCGACACGCCACATCATTCTTCCCAATAACGTTGCTCCAGCCAAGGATCGCCATAATTATGATAGCCAAGGCTTTCCCAAAAGCCAGCTTGATCCTCATCCATCAACGTAATACCCCTAACCCATTTAGCGCTTTTCCATAAATAAAGATGAGGAACAAGAAGTCGCGCTGGGCCACCGTGTTCAGGCGCAAGATCTTTGTTCTCGAATCGAAACGCAACCCATGCCTGTTGGTCCATGAGATCCTTCAGAGGCAGATTTGTGGAGTAACCACCGTACGAATGCACTAGAGCGTAGTCTGCATCTGTCTTCACGTCCGCAAGCAGTGCATCGAGGGAGACGCCCTCCCAGGATGTGCCGAGTTTCGACCATCGCGTTACGCAGTGCAAATCAACCGTAAAGTTCTCGGTGGGTAAGCCCCGAAACGACTTCCAATCCCAGCGCTGCAAAACGTTTGTGCCGTCGTCGATCCTAAATTCCCATTCGTCGAGCGGCACTTGTGGCGTTGGTCCTGCGGACAAGACGGGGAAGTCATGAGTGAGGTACTGTCCTGGCGGTAGCTTTACATCCGCTTCGCTGCGGCGACCGGAAAAGCCTCTTGAGATTACAGACA
>JBKPAC010000033.1:0-17789 GCA_046726175.1 Acidobacteriota bacterium | reverse complement strand
ACCTTCGCCTGCGCCTCGTCCGCTGGCGCCCAACTCCCTATTGACGTCACCTCTTGCGCCCTGCAACGCCGGCAGTATCCCAAAAATCATCGCCGAAGCAAGCGACGCAACAGCAGCAAACGCAAGAACTCTTAAATCAATTCCTATTTCCTGTTGCCGTGGTAACCCAGTCGGGCTGAGCGCTACAAGAAATCTGACACCCCACACCGCCAGCACGATTCCTGCAGCACCACCAACGAACGCGAGTATCATGCATTCGGTCATTATCTGACGAACAATTCGTGTGGTGGTCGCGCCGAGGGCTTTTCTGACCGCCATCTCACGCTGCTGCGACGATGCACGCGCAAGCGCCAGAGCCGCAAGATTGGAACAAGCTATCAGCAGGACCAGCGCAACTGAGCCGAGCAAAACCCACAATGCGGTCCGCACGTTCCCAACTATTTCATCACGGAGTGGGACCAGCTTCACGCCCGTTTTCTTCACATAGGCTTCACCGAATAGTTGTCGTTCGCGCGCGACAATCGCCGTGAGATCCGACTCGGCTTGCTGTCGTGTCACTCCTGTTTTTAGTCTCGCAATTGCGCGCAGGAAATTCGTCGAGCTGCGTTCGTTACGCAACGGATCAGCGTCCGGAGCGAGTGGAATTGCGAGCTCAGCTTCTTTATTTGGCAAGGCAAATTTTGGCGGCAGTATTCCCACAGCCTCGTAAGCTTCGCCGTTGAGGGTCAGGGTTTTGCCAACCAACTGTGTGTCGCCGCCGAATCTGCGCTGCCAACATTCGTACGTCAAGACTGCTACATGCCTGCGTCCTGGATCGTCATCTTCGGGGAGCAGAGTGCGACCGCTACTCGCGTCAACACCGAGAAGTTGGAACAGGTTGGCCGATACGCGCATTGCTTGCAGTCGTTCGGTCTTGTCAGTACCGGAGAGACTGAGACCAATGCTCGCGAAAGCCGCAATTTGCTCAAGCGTCTGATTCTGATCGCGGTAGTCAAGAAAATCTGGCAGAGCAAACGGAGCACCGTTCCTGTCCGTGCGGCTGGACGAGACCGACATCAAGCGATCCGGATCGTTGTAAGGAAGCTGGCGCAACAGGACGGAATTGACAACGCTAAAGATCGCTGTGTTAGCGCCAATACCGAGTGCTAGAGAAAGGATAGCAACGGTCGTAAAGCCTTTATGCTTGAGAAGCATTCGCATGCCGAAGCGCACATCCTGAACCATTTCATCCTCCCATCTGCGTGGTTGTAGCCAGAGCGCATCGAGCAGCGCACCCAGGCTGTGCCGGATCAAATTCAATTTGGTGCGCCAGTTAAGTTGGTGCCAGTCGGCGAGCAACGTTTCGCGGTATCGAAGCTCAGCTTCCCACTCCTGCCGCCAATCGGCCCGAAGCCGCTGCGGAACGATCACTCCAATGAAAGTGATCAGCCAGAGCCACGGACCTGTCGCAGTTTGCGCCGGCACCGACGTGCTCAACCTTTCTGACGCGCAGTCTTGTTGGTGGCGAGCGGCTCGAGATTAGCGAGCAGACGGAAACGCTGCCGCGCTTCAGACAGCGCAGCGCGGCCAGGTTTGGTTATTTCATAGTATTTGCGAGCGGGGCGCTGTTCAGCTTGAGCGATCGACTGGCGCTCCCATTTTGATGTGACGAAGTCAGCATTCTCGAGTCGTCGGAGCGCCGGGTAAACGGTGCCACTGGGCAGGCCGGTGACGCTCATGACGTCGAAGCCGTATCCATATCCGTTGTCGATGACCTGCAGAATCAGCGCCATCGTGTAGGAAAGATAGTTCTTTTTCATCCAGGTCTTCCCGGGGGAATAGATGGGCTATACATATAATTATCTACATAGCCCCTGTCAAGTAGTTACTGGGAGCGCGGGCGCCTCGCCCGCCGGCTGGCTGATTCTCAAGGTGACGCGGGCGAGACGCCCGCGCTCCCGGTGGTAAGCTGCCGGAAAGTGATCGCGTAGCGAAGCTCATCGACGCGCAGGATGCTGTGCTCCCAATCAGAACGCGTTGGACCGCTGAGCAGATATGCTGAGCGCGGCTCGGCCAATACGTTTACACGTTCCCACTCGCGTAAGCGTTTTTGCTTTGAAGAAAGTTTTTCGCCGCGCTTTCGCCTGAAACGAAGCATACACTCGGAAAGAAGCGAGATCCCGACAACCTGACCGAACACAGCTTTGTCACGGTGCCATCCGATCCCTGCGCCTGGTCCATATTCCGTGACGAGTACCTGGCGCAAGCTGTTCGGATCTAGCTGGGCGAATGATGCAGCACGCCTCCGAAGCTGAAGCAGAAAGTCGGGTATCTCAGGTGCCGCTTGCAATCCACCACCCGAATAATTGTAGCTCCAGCCAAAGGAGACGACGCGCCGCTTGCCCTTGAATCCGTGAAAGTCGAACTCCTTGAAAGGTAGCTCGCGTACTCGCGCAACGAGCTCATCTTCCTCTGGCGCGGATATTACTTCCGGTTGATACCGAAAGCCCTCGAGAAGCTTCGGACTCGTTTCCTCCCCTTTTTGCAAGTCGTCGAAGAATTCAAACTGCAAACTCATGACCTCATTGCTCGAGGGGAAACTGGTCACCTCCGTCGGTGTTTTCTGGTTTTAGTAGTCGATTTAGATGAGCGCACTTTTGTCTTTTGCGCCTTTGTTTTCGCCTTGGCTGGTTTTGACGGGGCGGCGTGATGTGTTTCAGGCCCGGCTGCACTTGCCTTGTCCAACGAGGCTGTGATCAATTCATCACTGGGGCGGGCGCCGTTAAGGAATACGAATACGTGGTAGTTGGCGCTGCGCTCGCGTATGACCTCGATTCGCCCTTCCCTCTTAAGGCGAGCCAGCTCGGCCATCACGAACGTCTGTTCGGGTGCGCTCATGTAACGATAGTCAATGTCGAACGCCAAGCCCGTCGAGTGCGGAGGAGTATCGATGAGTACCGCATTCCGATTCACTCTATTCAAAGCGCGTTGATACTGCTCTGGTCTTACGAGTGAGCTGACTGGTAACGGACGATCGAACTGACTGTGATACGCGTC
The DNA here is from genome assembly GCA_046726175.1 of Acidobacteriota bacterium. GTDB lineage: Bacteria > Acidobacteriota > Blastocatellia > Pyrinomonadales > Pyrinomonadaceae > PSRF01. Next base: position 14,753 of record JBKPAC010000033.1, on the reverse strand, counting down.
TGCCACTTGTTCGAGAATCTTCAGCGCCTGGGGTCTGAGTGAACTCAGCATCTTGACCTTCAGTGCTTGACGGTCAGCTGAGTTCGCCAGGTCGTACGAGCGCCCTCCGAAATTCTTAGCCAGTTTCTGTAGCGAATCATAGTCGCGAAGGAGTTGCTGTCGAGTGTCCTGCCTGCCATAAAATCGATCGAGCAGCGCTTTTTCTTCACCAGTCGATTTCAACTCCTGTTGACGCGCCGAGATCTGTTTCTGAAGCTCTTTCTGTTTTGTGCGCTCGCTTCTTTTCAGAGCACCTGACTGTGATTTAACCGATGCGATTTCCGACTCGAGCTGCGAGCGCTTTTGTTCAAGTCGACGGTACGCATCGCTCAACTCAGATTCGGTGTACAGTCCTATTGTTTGATCATCTTCGTACCTGGTGAACACGCCATCGTCTGCTTTGGCGCCGACGCCGAATAGAACATAAGTATTGGTGACCCCGGGTACCGTAACCATTTCTCCGCGTTCGATCATGGATGCGAGGTCGACGTAATCCTGGCAATTTTGAACTTGGTGTTCAGCAACTTCAGCAACTTGTGTAGCCAAAAACCAGTGTCGATCCGAATAGTGTTTGAGCTCCGGTGGAATTTCAAGTGTGCCGCCGACATCACCTCGGTCGGCTTTGACTTTCTCAACGGCCTCAGCCCACGACAGAGAGCTGATGCTGTTAATGGCCCTTGAAACTTGACCTTCCGATTTACTGACGTGCTGCCACCTTAGACCACCAAACCGCCGTAGCGCCCAGAGCCCGCCGCCCAGCACGACAACAGCTAAAAGCACTGCGAGAAAGATACGTTTCGTCATAAGAATCAGCCGCTACATAAAAATGAGTGCCGGAGCAGCGGCGCTCATTTAGATTCCTAATTCTCTCTACGTGTTAATAAGCATATGCAAATTTAGTGGCAGAGTTTCGAGCCGCCAAAAAGCTGCATGTTCAGCTAATCGTCACACCAGACCGTGTCTAAAACGATTCAGTTTTACGTAAATCGCACGTGTAATTTCTGTTTTGAATCTGGACACCTGCCGTATTGCTGCAGGAATCGTGAGGCAGGACTAGGCTGTTAAGCCTACCACCCTATCGGGCCGGAAACATGAATAGGGGCTTGCAGTGTTCTTGCGTTTTTCATATAGAAGGCTTCCGGAATGCCTAAGCCCTGTAAGCCGAGGTGTCGATGAAAACACTTCCGAGACGCTGTCTCATCCTTCTCCTACTGGCGGTCTTTGTTTCCAGGTCTTCCTTCTCGGCCCATCGCTTACGAAGGATCCGAACGATTTCTTGCAGAAACTCAGAAAGTTTCGTTGCCACGTAGCATCCCGGAGCACCAGGGAGTCTCATCAACTGAGCTTCCGTAGTTAATCGGTCACGCTTCTTTAAGCGAGTAGCGCGTTTCTGTGCAATGTGCTTTCCCAGCTAGAATTTCTTAACCATGAGAATTCTTCTCGTAGAAGATGAGCCTCGGATGGCAAATGTCATCGCAAAAGGCCTGCGAGAGCAGAGCTACGCTGTTGATGTGTCAGAAGACGGAGAGAGCGGTTTATATCAGGCATCCGTGAATGATTACGATGTGATTGTGCTCGACGTGTTGCTGCCGCAGCGCGATGGTTATGAGGTCTGCCGGGAACTTCGGACCAGAGGAAACGCCACACCGATATTAATGCTGACCGCTCGAGCTGCCGTAGATGATCGAATCACGGGCTTTGACGCTGGTGCTGATGATTATCTGACTAAGCCTTTTTCATTTCGCGAACTGTTGGCGCGAATTCGTGCATTACTGCGCCGCGACTCGCAACTGCGTCCAGACGTTCTGGAAATTGGGGACCTGGTCGTCGATTCGGCTGATCACAGGGTCTTTCGGGACAATCGTGAGATCCAATTGACGGCGAAAGAATATGCTTTGCTCGAGTATCTCGCTCGACGCGTGGGCCAGCTCGTCTCTCGTGCAGAGATTGCCTCACATGTCTGGGACGACTCGTTCGATCCGTTTTCAAACTCCATCGAGGTTTACATAAACCGTTTACGAAAAAAGATCGACGGAAGCCACACAACCAAATTGCTTCACACACGCCGCGGTGAAGGCTACATCCTCGAGTCCCGATAACTCGCTTGCGTCGCCGACACCAATTCGAAACGGTCTGTTAATCTTCCATTAAGGTATGACTCAGTATACTCGCCGGTCACGGACCAATTATGTCGAACGGATCCAGACCGAGCGCGACCCCGCTTGCGGTATTAATCGTATTACTCTGCCTGGCTGCACCGGCCATCGCACAAACTCCCTCACCTGGTCCAACACCACAACTCGCTCTGCCAAATCCACTTACACTCGATGAAGCACTACGGCTGGCCAGCGTTCAGGCGTCGACGTTTCAAACGGCGCTGCTGAATGAGCGCATCGCCACAGAGGATTTGCGACAGGCCCAAGCAGCATTACTGCCGAAGATCAGCGCTCCGCTGGCCTACATCTACACGTCTCCTGCTCTTGGGTTGACACCGGGAGAACCGCGAGCTCCGAGCTTCATCGCCGCCGATGCGATCGGTGCATATGAAGCTTTCGTTAATGTGTTTGGTGATCTCGACATCGCAGGACGATTGCGTGCAACAGTCGCGAAGAATCGAGCTCTGCTGGCGGCTGCGCACGCAGGTTCTGATGCCGCGAGGCGGGCACTGGACCAGTCGGTGATTGAAGCGTACTACGCACTTGCACTGGGCGACGCACAGCGTCGAGCAGCGGAAACTAATCTCGCCACAGCTGAAGAATTTGAGCGCGTCACGTCGCTGCTGTTGAGCGGCGGCGAAGTCGCAGCTGTTGATCTGACACGCGCGCAACTGCAAACACTCACTCGTCGCGACGAGCTGGAGCGAGCGCTAGTAAACGAGGAAGTTGCCGCAGGAGCTCTGCGAGTGTTAGTCGGATACGAGTTCAGCAAGCCGATTAGCACAACTGACCTGGCCATGGCCCTTCCGATTGACTCTGAATATCAGCAGTTCAAAGCTGAAGACGTCGTCCGCAGACCAGAGTTCACTCAACTCGAGCAACAGCTGCGAGCTGCACGTCAAGAGGTTCGCATTACTCGTGCCGACCGCTTACCCTCCCTCTCCTATTCAATCAACGGTGGCTTCGATACTGATTCACTGAAAGGAACACGTCTGAAGGAACACAGTGGTGTGTCTGCTGCAATTAGTTTGAATATCCCGATCTTTGATTGGGGCGCGAATCGCAGCCGTCAGCGTCAAGCCCAGGCTCGAGTTGACATGGCCGAGAACGAACGAACATTGGCAATTCGGGGTTTCACGCAACAGTTTTACGCAGCACGTATTCAGGCCGCCAACGCGGCTAATCGAGTTGCCGTTGCACGCGAGGGTGTGATCAAAGCTCAGGACAACCTGGCCGCATCTATGGCCCGCTACCGAGCAGGTGAAGCGCAAATCATCGAGGTAACGGATGCGCAGACGACTTTGGTAGACCAACGCAGCGCACTGTATCAAGCGCTCTTCGATTACCAGACCGCGCTGGCACGCTTGCGTCAGACAACTGGCCGGTAAACGCCGAAACGAGAACCCATAATGACGGATGAAAAGAAAGACACTTACCGTCAGAGTTCAAATCGCGAGCTCATAACGGAGAAGACTGAACTTCATGAACGGCGCAGAGTCGACAAGCGAACTCTCGTATTGTTCGTCGGGGCGATCGGTCTAATCGCAATCGTTCTGATCGCACTTGTCATTTGGCGATGGCGATCGAAATCTGAAGCCGAGGCGGAAGTGACGCCCACGGTCAGTGTCAAAGTCGTTAAGGCCGAGAAGCAGAGTATCGCTGCTCAGGTGACGGCGGTCGGAACCATTTGGCCCAGGGAAAAAGCTGACGTCGGAGCCAAGATCAGCGCGCAAATCAGAAAGATGGCGCTGCTTAAGAACAAGGTCGTCAGCGCCGGTGAGGTCCTGGCAGTCCTCGAGTCACGAGACCTTCAGGCCCAGCGGGCCGAAGCAGTCGCTGCGCTGAATGAGGCTCGCGCGAATGAACGCAGCATCGTTACGGGAACAATTCCGAAAACGAATGCCGAAGATCAGAAAGCCTTGAGGGACGCGCGCGCAAAGGTCAACAATGCGCGGGCAACGTACGAGCGGCGCCGAGTGTTATTTGAGAAAGGCGGAATATCGAAAAAGGATCTCGAGGCTTCACAACTCGAATTAACAACAGCCGAGGACGAGCTACGCCTGCAGGAGCAAACCATCGCATTACGAGCTCGCTCTCTGAATCCGAACGATCGGGCGTTGGCAGCAGCACGGACAGCGCAAGCACAGCAACGGGTCGCAACACTCGACGCACAGCTGAGCTACGCCACTATTCGCTCGCCAATTACCGGAATAGTTACCGAACAATTTCAATATGAAGGTGAATTCGCTTCTGCAGGTGGAAAGCTTGTAACGATCGCCGATACGAGCTCAGTAATCGTTAAAGCTCCCTTCGCTGACTCTGTAGTGGCTGAGCTCAAGACTGGCGACGCCGCAACAGTCCTGCCGACTGATGCTTCAGCTGGAGAAATGCATGGCCAGATCTCTCTGTTGAGTCATTCCAGCGATCCAACTAATCGAACAGTTGAAGTTTGGGTCACCCTGGGTAACCCAGGAGGAAAGCTAAGAGCGAATGGCGCCGCTCAAGTAACGGTGTTCGCCAATTCCAGAAACGATGCCATCGTCGTGCCGGTTTCAGCGGTAACACTCGAGGCGAGTGATGCTACTGAAGGAACGGTAATGGTCGTCGATCCGCAGAATGTGGCCCACGAGAGAAAAGTAAAGATTGGCATTCGCACACCTGACAAGATCGAAATCGTCGAAGGGCTGCAGGACGGCGAAACTGTCGTGATCGAGGGAAATTACGCTTTGCCCGATGAGACGAAGGTTGAAATCGCCGAGAAGGGTGATGAAAGTAAAGCGAAGGACTAAAGACAAGAACATTTGGAATTTCCCATTGTAGATTTTCCATTTGTCATTTGGCTGACTGTCAGTCGGTTTCTTGCGGTGACAAGTAGAAATGGCAAATGAAAAATGTGCAATGGCAAATGGTAATGGTTTCTAAGAACCGTGTGAGTAATAGGCACCGATGAAGCTGGCTCGCGTTGTCTCTCGCCAGTCTCGCGCTGTTGTCGTCATCGTAGCGTTGCTGTGCGCTGCCGGCTTGTACGCTGCCTGGCAACTCCCGATCGCCGTATTTCCGCAAACAGACTTCCCGCGAATAGTGATCATCGTCGATAACGGCGAAGCTCCTGCATCACAAACTCTGGTTTCCGTTACACGTCCGATTGAAGAAGCGATGAATGGGATTCCCGGTATCGCTCGAGTGGTATCAAAAACTGCGCGAGGGTCAGTTGAGATCAACCTCTACTTTAATTGGGGTGGGGACATCATTCAGGAGTTGCAGCTGGTTCAGGCGCGAATGTCACAACTCTTGTCAACGCTTCCCCCGACTGCAGAGATTCGCAACATCGAGCGACTGACATTTGCGGTATTTCCGGTGACGGGATACAGCCTCACATCGGACAAACGCGATCAGGCGACACTTACAGACCTCGCGACTTACATCATACGACCACAGCTGGCGCGTTTGCCTGGAGTTGCGATTGTTGGAGTTGCGGGCGGCAAGATACGTGAATTCCACGTCACGATCGATCCTGAAAAGTTAACGGCCCACAACGTTTCTGCTCAGCAGGTCGCAGATGCAATCCGCAACTCGAACATTATTGTCTCGCCGGGATTGATTGACGAGAACCACCAGCTCGAGTTGGCGTTGATAAGCGGCCAGGCAAAACGACCGGATGAGCTCAACAACATCGTAGTCGCGACAGTGAACAATGCACCGGTAGTTGTCTCCGACGTAGCAACGGTCGCGGCAGGAGTCGAGCCGCAGTTCACAATCGTCACGGCAGATGGACGTCCTGCTGCCCTGGTAAACATCAACCGACAACCGGATGCCAACACAGTCGCAGTCGTTGATGAAGTCAAGGCGGCGCTGACAGCCATGCGCGGCCAGATTGCGAAGGACGTACGCGTCGCCGCTTATTACGACCAGTCGCTGCTGGTGCGCGAATCGATCAACTCAGTGCGGGATTCGATTCTTGTTGGGCTGTTGCTGTCAGTCGTGATCCTCTACACATTTCTGCGAAATTGGGGGACGACGTTCGTTGCCATTGTGGTAATTCCGGTCACTGTGCTCGTCACCTTCCTTGCAATGTGGCTAGCACGACTGAGCTTCGATCTAATGACGCTTGGTGGCGTGGCGGCTGCTATTGGACTGGTAATCGACGATGCGATTGTTGTGGTCGAGAATATTCATACTCACATGTCGCGTGGACAATCTCGTCGCGAAGCAGTTCAGACCGCAGTTTCCGAGATCACAGTTCCCATCATCGGTTCGACGATTACTCCTGTAGTGGTCTTTCTCCCACTTACATTGTTAACGGGAGTCACTGGCGTATTCTTTCGGTCACTGGCATTGACAATGTCAGTAGCGCTGCTGACGTCACTCGTGCTCGCCCTAGCGTTCACACCAGTGCTCGCCGAACGATTTGTGCGTGCTAAACCATCGAACCACGCCATCGATGGGCATGAGGACGAAGAAACGCACGGCAGATTTCTCGAGGCGATCATAGGGCGTTACGAATCTGTCCTGAAGATCGCGCTCGAGAGGCGTTGGCTCGTCGCGATTACAATCGTTGTGGTACTGGCCGGATCGTTTTTGCTGTATCACGCGCTCGGGTCGGAGTTTCTGCCCGTCTTCGACGAAAGCGCTTTTGTGCTTGACTACATCGCTCCGCCAGGTTCTTCACTCGAGGAAACTGATCGAATGCTCCGCCACGTTGAAGAGCTGATAATGAAGACGCCTGAGATTGAAAGCTATTCGCGACGGACGGGAATTGAGATGGGGTTGTTCGTGACGGAGCCGAACACCGGTGACTTTGCGGTGAAACTGAAGCAAGGTCACAAGCGAAGTACTGAAGAAGTGATCTCAGAGCTACGTCAGCAGATTCTTGAATCTGAGCCGGCTCTCGATATTGAGTTTGTTGGAATCCTGCCCGACGTCATTGGCGACCTGCAGGGGAATCCGGAACCTATTGAAGTGAAGCTTTTCAGCGAAGATGCTGCAGCGTTACAGGCGAAGGCAGACGAGGTCGAAGCGGCGATCAAAAAAGTTCCCGGCGTTGTTGATACCAAGAACGGAGTCGTTATCAGTGGACCAGCAGTAACCTTCAACATCGATCCTTTGCGAGCGTCGCAATTCGGAGTCACACCCAGCGACATCGCGAGCACGATAACGACCGCAATGTCCGGCGACGCTTCATCCTCGATCCTGCAGCAGGACAGACTGATCAAAGTAAGAGTAATTTTTCCCGCAGATGTGCGAAAATCGATTGACAACGTCAAAGCCTTGCAGGTTCGCTCGTCTTCCGGACAGTTATTTCGCTTGGATCAGGTCGCAACCATCGAAGTAGATAAGGGACAAGCTGAGATCCAGCGCGAGAACCTGCGTCAAATGATTGCTGTGACTGGGCGTCTCGAGGGAAGCGATCTGGGGACAGCCATTCGTCAGATTCAAGCGCAGCTCGTTAAGCACGTCAAACTGGCTCCAGGAATGACGGTTGAATACGGCGGCTTGTACAAGGAGCAACAGTCAAGTTTCCGTGAACTCGCAGTGGCGCTGGTACTCGCCGTGCTTCTTGTTTTCATCGCTTTGCTCATCGAATTTCGGTCCTATGCACATCCGATTGCAATCGTCACGGGGGCAGTGCTCGCACTCAGCGGAGTTCTGTTGGCTCTGTTCATTACCGGATCAACTCTGAACGTAGTGTCACTGATGGGTATGATCATGATCGTGGGCATAGTCGCGAAGAACGGAATTTTGATGCTCGATGCGGTCGAAGAGCATCTGGCAGCCGGAGACACGTTGAGACAGGCGCTCCTTCGCTCGGGCCGGAGGCGCTTCAGGCCTGTGTTGATGACATCGCTTGCAGCTATGCTGGGCATGCTGCCTTTGGCATTGGCAATCGGAGCGGGTTCTGAGCTCTTGCAACCTTTGGCGATTGCAGTTATAGGCGGGTTGACAATGGCGTTAGGGTTGTCGCTGATCATTACGCCAACCGTCTATGCGACATTGCATCGAGAAACGTTGCCAACCCACCCTACGGAAAGGAACTCACCATGAACCTCTTCATTAAGACTTTGGCGATAGTAATAGTAGTCGGACTAACGATCTCGATCGCGCAGGCCCAGGAACGCGAGAAAAAGATTACCCGAGACAAGCTCCCGCCTGCAGTTGAAGCAACCGTAGCGCGTGAGAGCGAAGGCGCGACGATTAAAGGGTTTGCAATGGAAGTCGAGCACGACCAAATATTCTATGAAGCTTCTTTGACGGTCAACGGTCATAACAAAGATATTTTGATCGACAAAGATGGCAACGTAGTCGAGGTGGAAGAAGAGGTAGCACTCGATTCCCTTCCCGCTGCGGTGCAGGAAGCGCTGAAAACAGCCGCTGGCAAAGGAAGGATCGGGATGGTTGAATCGTTGACGAAGAACGGCACTCTCGTCGGATACGAAGCGCACATAAAGCGTGGAACGAAACGGACTGAAGTTAAGGTTGGACCAAAAGGCGAGAGACTGAAAATAGATGAATAACTAAACGACAACTCTACAAAGGAAAGCAAGTCACATGCGAAGAAACAGAAGTTCGCGTTGCCTCTTCGGCATGATCCCCTTGACATTCGTGCTCGCGGTGGCATCTTCAGCGCGAGCCCAAACAATTCCCGCGCCTTCACCAACTCCGATTCCCGCAGCTACGCCATCTCTGGAAAAGGAATTCTTCAAAAATATCCTTCGAGACCAGAAAGGGATTTGGACTGCGCCGTTTCACCTGAGCAAGGAAGAGTCAAAATGGGTTGTGCCCTCAACCGTCGGAACGATGGCGCTGATTACTACCGATCGCAACACGGGAGACGAGATTGCTGAATCCAATCACTTGAAAGACCCTAGTCGGGTTGTCAGTTATCCGGGTTCGTTCTACGCAGTTAGTGCGGTTGCAGCATCATTCTATTTTGTTGGCCGGCAGAAGAACGATTACCGCGCACGCGAAACCGGAATCCTCAGTGCGCAAGCAACCATCGACACTCTCATCGTCGTTTCCGCATTAAAAGGAATTACACAACGCGTCAGGCCTCAAAAGGGTGAGGACCGCAGTGAGTTTTTCGATGGCGGCGATTCTTTTCCGTCGGGCCATGCTGCATACGCGTGGGCGGTCGCAACGGAGATTGCTAACGAATACAATGATCGACCTGTTGTGCAAATCGCTGCTTACAGCGTCGCAACTGCTGTCAGCATGTCCCGTTTCACTGGCGGCGAACATTATCTTTCCGATGTGTTGGTCGGAAGCGCCTTGGGTTACGGAATCGGTCGCTATGTGTATCAAACACATCATCGTGGGAAAGCCTCAACTGACGATGGTCAAAAACTCACAAGTTCACTTTGGCCGGCGATTGGACCAACGTACAACCGCCGAGCACGGCTGTACGGAGTGTCATTGACTTGGTCTTTTTGAGCAATCCACAGTATGCGTGAGTGCAGATGTTCTATTCGGTTCGAACAAGACTAACCCTCTGGTATGCCGGCGTACTTGCGTTGTCGCTGATCGCGTTTGCCCTCGTTGTTTACTACGCCGCAGCAGCTAACTTCCACGAACGTCAGGATGAATCCTTGCGCTCAACCGCTCAGACCGTTGCCAGCGCGTACGTCGAGGAGTTTGAAGAATCTCAATCTGCCTCGAGGGCGGGCGAAATCATGCTCGCCGAGTTGTTGTTTCCGGATCGTTTTGTTCAGTTGATAGACGAGAACGGAGCGCCCATCGCTTCGTCGAAGAACATGTCCGGGCAATTACTCACAATTCCCTCACCTACACTCAGCCAAGCGGAAACTCAAAACGTCAGCCTTTATAGCGTCAATGGTCTGCGAGTAGCAGTCGTTCCGCTCGCGCCAAACCGGCGTGTGGGATTTGCCGCCGTGGCCGAGCCGTTGAGCGTAATTGAAGACAGTCTGCGTCAGCTGCGACGCGACTTCATTGCAGGAGTTCCACTGGTCTTATTGTTGGCATCGATGGGTGGGTACTTTCTTGCGCGAAAGAGCCTCGCGCCAATAGCGTCGATGAATCGGCAGACTCGTCGCATTTCAGCTGAAAACCTGTCCGCCCGCCTCGACGTTAAAAACCCGCGGGATGAACTCGGCCGCCTCACGATAACAATCAATGATTTGGTAGCGCGGCTTGAGAGTTCTTTCAAAGAGCAGCAGCGATTTATGGCTGATGCTTCTCATGAACTGCGTACGCCTTTGGCAGTGCTCCGAGGTGAAACTGAGGTAGCCCTGGGCAAGACGCGCACTGTTGCTGAGTACCAGGAATCGCTCGCCTTGATTAAAGACGAAGCGGAACGCCTTTCGCGCATAGTTGAAGATCTGTTCATCCTTGCCCGCCAGCCAGTAAACACGAAGGCCGCACTCGTCAAAGAACCTTTTGCTTTGCATGAAACCGTCGGAGACTGTGCTCGGGCCGCACAGGTGCTTGCGAGTCGTAAGGGTGTCCGCCTCGAGATGCAGAACGACTATCCATCCATTGTATTGAATGGCGACGAAGAGCTGATCAAACGCATGATTCTCAATCTGCTCGATAACGCAGTGAAATATACGCCCCAGGGTGGCGAGATTTCGCTGGCCCTGTCGAGGCAAAATGGCAGCGCAAAAATCGTAGTACGAGATTCAGGGATTGGAATTCCTGATGGTGATCAGCGACATATATTCGACCGCTTTTATCGTGCGGATAAGGTCCGTTCTCGTGCGCTTGGGGGTGCGGGATTAGGGCTATCAATCGTACTGTGGATCGTGCAGGCCCACGAGGGAACGGTTAATCTCGATAGTGCACCTGGGCGAGGTAGTAAATTCACGGTGGAATTGCCTTTGAATTGATTAGAAATAGGAGTCGTTTTTATGCGACCAAATAGGGTGTTTGCAGCGCAAAAGGTAGGGTCACCGCTGTGCAACCGGAGTATATCGGTTCAATAAGGATAACTGGACACTCGACCAGGTAGTGGCCGAAATGAACCAATACGATTTCGGCTCCGGCCTCGGCCACGGTAAGCAGAAGGATTTTGTTAACGACTACTGGCAGCAGTTTCAGGCGAGCCGCGCAACGTCCGCGGAAACTGGAAATCGGTAATTTAATTTAGAGCGGTAATCGCAAGGGCCACTCCAATTGGCAGTGGCCCTTTTTGTGTGTAATCAATGTCCGGTAAGAGCCCTACCGTTAACGAAGTTCCAGTACCACAACTGATTTCGGTGGAATGCTTAAGGTTAGCTGCGAACCTTGAAGTTTGTAACCGCTGAAGGCAGAAGGTTTGAGCTGGTTGGGATTCTCGAAGGTGTTCATTGCATTCATCGCAGCCGCAGTGAGCACTTCACCGGAAGCGGTTTTGATCGTTGCACCTGAAAGAGTAGTTGCGATCTCAGCTCTACGATTGGGATCCAGATTTACGATGGATAAGTGAATTCTGCCACCTGCATCACGGGACGCCGACGCACTGAGCGACGGGATTGAAGCCTTGTCCATTGCAAAGTGCGGCGCGCTCAGTTCAACTGGAACTAACGTCGCTCCCTGATGCACCTTATACATCCTGAAAACGTAATACGTCGGCGTCAACACCATCTTCTCTTTGTCAGTCAGTATCATCGCCTGCAGAACGTTCACCATTTGAGCGATGTTGGCCATCTTCACTCGATCGGCATGTCTGTTAAAGATGTTCAGGTTGATTCCCGCAACCACTGCATCCCTCAAAGTGTTCTGCTGATAAAGCGCGCCCATGTCTCGCCCAGGTTCCCGGTCGTACCAGGTGCCCCATTCATCAACCATCAATCCAACGCGTTTCTCCGGATCATACTTATCCATGATCGTGCTGTGCTTCTGAATAAACTCTTCCATCTGCAGTGTTCGAGCAAGCGTCGCATGCCATTCTTTCTCTCCGAACTGAGTTGCTGAGCCCTTCTTGGACCAGTCGCTCGTCGGCAACGTATAGAAGTGCAGTGACAAGCCGTGCATGTAGCGAGCTGCCCGCGACATTAGCACCTCGGTCCACTCGTAATAATCATCGTGAGATCCAACGGCGAGTTTCTGGACGTGGTTTCCTGAATGGTTCTTGATGAATGTAGCGTAGCGCCGATATTCATCGGCGTAATACTCCGGGCGCATCTCACCGCCGCAACCCCATGTTTCGTTGCCAACAGCGAAGTAAGGAACTTTCCACGGCTTCGCCCTACCATTATGCCGGCGCAATTGGGCCAGCGAAGAGTCGGAATCTGAAGTCATGTACTCGATCCACTCCATCATCTCCTGCGGCGTCCCGCTGCCGACGTTTCCGTTGATGTATGCGTCAGCGCCCAACATCTCGCACAAATCCATGAACTCATGTGTTCCGAATGCATTTGTGTCGACGCCACCCCAACTGGCGTTGGGCCGTCTCGGGCGTTGGTTTCGCGGGCCAATACCGTCGCGCCAGTGATACTCGTCGGCAAAACAACCGCCAGGCCATCGCAGGACAGGTACGTTCAGTTCTTTCAGCGCCGCAACTACATCGTTTCTCAAACCACGCGTGTTCGGAATCGGAGAGCCTTCTCCTACCCAAAGTCCTTCGTAGATTAGTCTCCCCAGATGTTCAGCAAACTGCCCGTAGATGTTTTTATTGATGACTGGAGCAGGCTGGTCTGCCCGAAGCACCAAAGTCGCTTTGATCTCTCCGCCACCCTGGCCGGCTGCGTTTTCATAGCGACTGAGCAGCAATAGACAAACCGTGAAGACAACAAACAAAACAAAGATTTTGGAAGAACGGCTCATTAATTGGTCTCTCCTCGCTTTTGTTTTCCGATTATCTCTTCACTTCCGTTGGAGTACCCGACACTGCGAAACGTCCCTCGACAAATCCTGTGGAGATCGCGTCAGCAGTGCCGCTGAAGCCCGGTTGTTTTCCGCCTACTGTTATTTTGAATTCGCCTGGCTCAACCACCGTGCGTCCGGCATCTGTGATAACTACAAGTTGGCGTGGCTCGATCACAAAACTGACCTCGCGACGCGCACTTGGTTTCAAATGCACACGCTGGACTCCCGCGAGCGAACGCAATGGCACACGAACTGACGCCTCGAGATCTGTAACGTACAGCTGCACAACTTCGTCACCTTCCCTGTTGCCGGAATTCTCAACCGTCGCACTCACAGTCACAGTTTCGGTTGGAGACACCCGTGCCGAAGAAATGCGTAGATTTGAATACTTGAAACGCGTGAAGCTGAGCCCGTGTCCGAATGGATAGAGCGGTTGACCTTTGAAGAACCGGTACGTTCTCCCATCCATCGCATAGCTTTCAAATGGCGGCAACTGGTCCACCGATTTGTAGAAAGTAACCGGAAGTCGCCCGGCCGGGTTGTAATCGCCGAAGAGTACGTCTGCGATGGCAGCTCCTCCTTCTTCTCCTGGATACCACGCCTGCACGATTGCGGGTACGTGAGCATCTGCCCAGTTCACAGCGAGCGCGCTGCCGGACAGCAGCACAAGCACGACAGGCTTGCGGGTTGCTTCAACTGATTCGAGCAGTGCCTGCTGACGGGAGGGCAACTTGATATCTGTACGATCGCCACCAAGAAACCCCGGCTCACGCACGTTCATCTCTTCGCCTTCGAGTTGGGACGAGATTCCGAGCACGAGTATCACTGCGTCCGCTTCCCGGGCGATCTTCACAGCTTCAGCAAACGGTGAACCCGCATTGACCTGCGGAGGTTGCCACACGAGCTTCGCAACGGCGCCGATCTTGGCCTCGTAGTACTCCATCTTCACTTCGTAAACCTTGCCGGCCTCGAGCGTGACCTCACCGGTGACAGCCGTCGGCGCGTGTTGGGTCCAATCTTCAGCGATCAGCTTGCCATCGAGATACACGCGAACTCCATCATCGGCGATTGCTCCGAAGTGATACTTTCCTGACACTGACGGCTTGAGATGACCCGTCCACCGCACAGAAAAGTCGTCGGCAGGCACGGTGGGCGCCGGATTCGACATTCCCCAGTCAAAGTTCACGGCTTCATCGATGCGCTTCAACGTCGGCTCGCCCTCGAGATTTCGATTCGCAAAGTACTCAGCTCGCAATCCACGTTCACTATCCGGACCTCTCAAGGCTGATGCCGGCACTGGCACCACCGACACCTCAGTAAGCGTGGTGCCCAACGTATAAAGGACCTTTGTATTTGGTGACACTCGAAGCTTAATGCCCGCCAGCGGAGTAGTCGCTCGCGATGGTTGGCCGTTGTAGTTTCCCAGCAGCACTTGCACGTCATCGGCGTTTGGTCCAATGATTGCGACGGACTTAAGGTCCTTCCGTAGTGGAAGTGTGTTGTTCTCATTCTTCAGTAACACAATCGACTCGCGAGCAGCCTCGAGTGCGAGTTGACGATGTTCGTTCGAGTCGTTAGCGGAGAACGGAATCTTCGCGTAAGGAACTAGCTCAGGCGGGTCAAACATTCCAAGACGGAAGCGGGCCTCGAACAGTCGTTTCAAGGCTCTGTCGATCTCCGCTTCTGCAACCAAGCCTTGTTTCACAGCGTTCACAAGTGCCTTGTAAGACTCGCCGCACTCGAGATCGGTACCCCGCT
>JBKPAC010000032.1:0-23307 GCA_046726175.1 Acidobacteriota bacterium | reverse complement strand
CGTCATACACATGGATCTACCCGGCATCGATCGCTCTACACTGGACATTCACATCGAGGACAGCCGGCTCGTAATTCGAGGAACACGTACAATTGAGAGTAAGCCGCAGCAGAGACTCGAGCGTCCGCGGGGCCGTTTCGTTCGAACGTTTGAGGTGCCGGCCTCGGTGGACCAGAACAACATCGGGGCTGAATACAAGGACGGCGTGCTGAGCATAGTATTGCCGAAACAGGAGGAACAAAAGGCCAGGCGGGTCGAAATAAAGATCTCCTAGGTCATTTGAGCGGGCCAATGAAAAGGTTGGCGGGGGGACAGCATGTTTGAGAGACAGAATCGGTTTCCGCAAGAGGATCCGGAAGGCAGGGTTAGGGTAACGGACAAGCGTCGCATTCATTTGGACGAAAACAGAGAACAGGCAGGCGAATTAGTCGACGAGCCATCGTTAAAACCAACGTACGTCGAAGAGCTAGAGGCGCGGACCCGAGCGGCTGAACAGAAACTGGCTGAAGTTCAGTCTCGCTTTGATCAATTACGGCAACAACTACAGCGTGAAACCGACGAGACACGTCAGCGTCTAAATCGCGCGGCTGAAGAAAGAGCCATGCGGGAGAAGGCGACTTTCATTGCCTCGCTTTTGCCGGTTATGGACAATCTGACGCGCGCGATTCAAGCGGCCGAAACCAGCGGGTCACTCGAAACTTTGGCTGCGGGTGTGCGAAGTACTGCGGCGAATTTTGAGAATGCGTTGCTGAGTGCCGGCGTCGAACCAATCGAGTCAGTGGGACGGGATTTTGATCCAGAGTTGCACGAGGCTGTCGACACGATTCCGGTCGATCCTGAGCAAGAAGGAAAGATCGTAAATGAGTACAGTCGCGGCTTCCGCATCGGGGATCGCTTGCTGAGACCAGCACGGGTTCAAGTCGGCCGCGCGCATCAGGGATCAAGAGAGGCTTTCCAGTAACACCGCGTTCTTTGTGGGAAATAACGAAAACTGAGGAGAGACGATAGTGGCTGCTAAAGAGATGAAATTCCGTGAAGAGGCGCGTTCTGCGATGCTGGAAGGCGTGAATATTCTGGCGAATACAGTGCGTGTCACGCTTGGGCCAAAAGGCCGCAACGTGGTTCTGGGCAAGAAATTCGGCTCGCCCGTAATCACGAAGGACGGAGTTACTGTTGCCAAGGAGATCGATCTCAAAGACAAGTACCAGAATATGGGAGCGCAGATGGTGCGCGAAGTCGCCGTAAGAACTAACGATGCAGCAGGCGACGGGACGACCACCGCAACGGTCCTGGCGCAGGCTATCTATCGCGAAGGTGTCAAGAACGTCTCAGCAGGCGCTAATCCGATGTCAATGCAGCGCGGCATCCAGCTAGCAACCGATGAAATAGTGGCTGAGTTGGGGAGGATGTCCAAGAAGGTCAAGAGTAAGGACGAACTGACTAACGTAGCTACGGTCTCAGCCAACAACGATCGGGAGATCGGAAGACTGATTTCTGAAGCTATGGAAAGAGTGGGCAAGGATGGGGTCGTTACGGTTGAGGAGTCGAGGACACTGCAAACCGAACTCGATCTCGTTGAGGGGATGCAATTCGATCGTGGTTACCAGTCGCCGTACTTCGTCACTAACGCGGATCGAATGGAAGCAATTCTCGAGGATCCGCTTATCCTGCTTCATGAGAAGAAAATCTCGTCGATGCGTGATCTGCTGCCACTGTTGGAGCAGACGGCCGGAAGCGGCAAGGCACTGTTGATAATCTCTGAAGAGGTTGAGGGTGACGCGCTGGCCACCTTAGTTGTAAACAAGCTACGCGGAACTATCAAAGTCAGCGCAGTCAAAGCACCGGCGTTTGGTGATCGTCGGAAAGCGATCCTCGAAGACCTTGCTGTCCTGACTGGTGGCCGGGTAATCACAGAAGATCTTGGAGTCAAACTCGAAAACGTTCAGATTTTAGATCTCGGCACAGCTAAACGAGTCATCGTCGACAAGGATAGCACAACGATTATCGAGGGTGGCGGCGATCGTAAGGCGATTCAAGGTCGCATCGCTACGATCCGAAAACAGATCGAAGAAACGACGTCCGACTATGATCGCGAGAAGTTGCAGGAGCGGCTGGCGAAATTAACCGGCGGCGTTGCAGTGGTTCGAGTGGGCGCACCGACCGAGACGGCGATGAAGGAAATCAAGACGCGCGTTGAGGACGCACTGAACGCGACCAAAGCAGCCGCCCAGGAGGGAATTGTGGTCGGCGGCGGTGTAGCGCTGTTGCGGGCCTCCAAAGTGCTTGATCGAATTACGGATACGGATGAAGACACCCTGACAGGTGTGAAGATCGTAAAGCGTGCTTTGGAAGAGCCGTTAAGACGAATAGCTGAAAATGCCGGGTTAGATGGTGGAGTCGTGGTCAGAAAAGTTGAAGAGATGAAGGGCACGAAGGGTTATAATGCGGTCAGCGGCGAATACGTTGACCTCGTAGCCGCTGGGATCATTGACCCTACAAAGGTCGTGCGAACGGCCCTGCAAAACGCCTCCTCGATTTCCGGCCTATTACTGACAACCGACGCCGCGGTAACCGAGGCTCCCGAACCGAAGAAAGCCGCGCCACCAGCACCAGGTGGAGATGACTACGATTACTGAACATAAGGCAAACGGATTATTTCGTTCGATTGGGCGCAATAGCCTGAGAATTGGCCGAATATTTGCAGTAGAGGGGCTGCTGGATTAGTTGTTGCATCGAAACACAACGGCGCTTATGCTGGCGACATCTAATCGTTCGCGATTAGAGCGGCTTTTGACAGATTACAAATTCCTATTGAACGCATCAGTTTCGATCGTTTGAGGAGTCCTGAGCCAAGTGAACATGGTTGATTTAGGATCTTATAAAGACAAATTTGGCGAGAGCGGTCAG
This sequence comes from Acidobacteriota bacterium, assembly GCA_046726175.1. Lineage (GTDB taxonomy): Bacteria > Acidobacteriota > Blastocatellia > Pyrinomonadales > Pyrinomonadaceae > PSRF01. Next base: position 20,400 of record JBKPAC010000032.1, on the reverse strand, counting down.
CGGATTCTTGACTATGCTTTAAAGGAATCTCGCCGCCGAGACCAGAATTTTGTCGCGGTTGAGCATATCTTGCAGGCGCTTATCGCCGAAGAACCCGATATGTTCAATTCGTCAATGCGCGAGCTTTCGCTAGACCCGGTGATGGTCAAGATGGCCATTGAGAAACGGTTGAGCGGTGCTCGGCAACAGCACGTCGGCAAGGGATTTAGGATCGCGCCGGATACCACCGATCTTTTCAAGCGAGCAATGGAACGGGCTCGAGCGCAGGGAAGAAAGACAATCGAAGCTACTGACATCTTTGAAGCCCTCGTTCGTTACGACAGCCTCTTTGTGGAAGTGCTTCGCAGTCTCGGGGCCAATGCCGATGCCGTCGCAGAGAACGTCAGCGCGCAGGTGCAAAAGCGCGAACAGGAAGAAGAGCAGTATCGCAAGAAGTTTGAGCTGCCTCCCTATTTGAAACACTTTGGCCTTTCACTCAACCGTCTGGCACGAGCCGATAAGATCCCACCAACCATTGGCCGGGAAAAAGAGATCCAACAGGCAATCGAAATCCTTTGCCATCGCGAACGAGCAAACTCTCCGATGCTGGTCGGTGAACCAGGTGTCGGCAAGACAGCGGTGGTCGAAGGGCTTGCGCGATTAATCGAACTCGAGCCTGAGAAGGTACCTTCGCGACTCCGTGGCTCACATATCGTTCAACTTCAAATGGGCGGCATCGTTGCCGGCACGATGCTTCGCGGAATGTTTGAAGAGAGAATTAAGGGAATCATCGACGAAGTAAAAGAGCGGGATAACATGATCCTGTTTATCGATGAGGCCCACACAATTATCGGTGCGGGTGCTGCCCTGGGAACTTCTTCCGACGCAGCTAACATGTTCAAGTCAGCGCTAGCTCGAGGCGACATGCGCATTATCGGCGCGACAACGCTTTCTGAGTACAAGGAATACATTGCCGAAGATGAAGCTCTTGCGCGCCGATTCCGTCTGGTGAAGGTAGTTGAGCCGTCGATCAGTGAAACGCGCGAGATTCTGTTGGGCCTGCGATCGCGTCTGGAAAAGAACTATTCGGTGAAGATTTCGGACGACGCGATCAATACAGCGCTCGAGATGGCGCCGAAGTACATTCGTAATCTGCATCTTCCGGATAAGGCGATCGGATGGCTGGACACTGCGGCAGTGAAAGTCGAGATTAACGAGCCGCAGACAATGATCGTTAAACCTGAGCATGTAATCGAGGTGATCTCCCAGGAATCGCGGATTCCTCGTGACATGATCTTCCGCGATACGACCGACCGCTTTGCTATGACCGAAGCCCTTCTGAGCCAACGGGTAATTGGTCAGAAAGAAGCTATCAAAGCCGTTGCTCAGCGACTGCGATTGAACAAGGGACCGCTTAAAGAGTCTCATTACAAACCAGACGGCGTTCTCCTCTTCCTTGGACCAACGGGAGTCGGCAAGACCGAGCTTGCAAAGGCGGTCGCCGAGTTCATGTTTGGCGATGAAGAGAAGATGGTCCGCATCGATATGTCCGAGTACAGCGACGGCACCGTCAGTATTGAAAAACTGATCGGTATGCCTCGCGGAATCGTAGGCTCGGAACGTGGCGGAATTCTTACTGAGCAACTCCGCGAGAATCCGTACACGGTGCTATTGCTCGACGAGGTGGAAAAAGCTTCGCCGTACTTGATGAATCTTTTCCTGCAGGCATTTGATGAAGGCTGGCTGACAGATGGACGAGGTAAAAAGGTCTATCTCTCTGATGCCATCATCATCATGACTTCAAACCTGGGTTCTGAGAACTTCAAGAAGTTTGAAAAACCGTTAGGGTTTGGCACCAAAACGGCAGCGGACTTCCGCGCTGTCAAGAATGAAGTAATGAAAGCTGCGGAGTCTCGGTTTTCCCCGGAATTTCGGAACCGAATTGATGAAATCGTTGTCTTTTCGCCACTGACGATGGATGAAGTCAGGCAGATTGCACGGCTTTACCTGGATAAGCTGAGCCGCCAGATGGAACGCCAGGGCAAATCGCTGACGGTGACGGAAGCGGCACTGAACTCCCTGACGGAGAAAGGCTTCAATACTGCGTACGGAGCGCGCTTCCTTAAACGGCATATCGATGAGCGAGTGAAGCTTCCCATCACTTCAATGTGGAAGACCGCGTCAAGCTTCGCTGTCGATCTGGAAAACGGTGAAGCCGTAGTCAAAGCAGGGCCAGGACCGAACGTCAGACTCAATTGACCTCATCGACGTATGGGCTTTCTAAAAGGGTTTCAGGAGACTGAAACCCTTTTCTTCGTAATTAAGGCTGGTGTTAGGTTCGGAATCAAGAAACCATTTATCATTTGCCATTGAACATTTCTCATTTTTCATTTGTCGATTCCGGTCACACTTTCAGCTCATTTCCGTTCTGCATCGAAAGAACGGAAAATGGAAAATGGTCAATGGAAAATGGTAAATGTTTCGACCAGTTCGTATGATTGGTCCCAGACGCAGCTTCATTCACACTATGCTTCAATTGCTCGCAAGATCTGTCGTCGTTTGCCTGATCCTGTCTTTCATTCAGGTCGGACTGCGAGCCCAGCAGCCGACCCAGTCCGATCCCAGAGTCGACCAGATTATAAGTAAAGCAATAGAAGTTCTCGGTGGCGCCAGCTATTTGAACGTGCGCTCGGTAACGAGTCGTGGATTCTACACAGCGTATCAGGATGGCGCTTCACAGATCCCCGCGCGCTTCGTCGATTACATTGTCTATCCGGATAGAGAGCGAACAGAATTCACAGGCGGTGGCGGTCGCGTGATCCAATCAAACTCAGGCAATACGGGCTGGGTATTCGATGGAGCGGCAAAATCAATCAAAGAGATGAGTTCGGCTCAAGTCGAAGACTTCAAGCGCACTATGCGGACGAGTTTGGAGAATCTTCTTCGCGGTTGGTGGAAGAACGAAGGTGGTAAGCTGACGTACGCTGGCCGTCGCGAAGCCGGACTCGCCAAACGCAACGAGACGGTGCGGCTCACTTATCCCGACGGTTTCTGGATTGAATATGAGTTCGGAGCGAAAGACGGATTACCCGCCAAGATCATCTACAAGCGAACGCGCTCCAACCCGGACAGCGGCGAAACTGAAGAGGTTACAGAGGAAGAACGGCTCGCGAGGATGATAACAGTCGAAGGAGTTACAGCTCCTTGGGTGATAGATCACTTCACGAACAACATACAGACCAGCCGCACGAACTACGAATCAGTCGAATACAACAAGCCGCTACCAGACTCACTTTTCGTGAAACCTGAAAACGTGAAAAGCATCAAGTGAGAGAAATCGGCCGCGGATTAACGCGGATTAGGCAGATCAGATCGTAACTTCAGCATCTGTTATATTCGCGTTAATCCGCGGCCAATTCCTAGCGCCGGCCTTACGCCTTGCTTAGCGCCCCCATCTTCTGAGCCTTCGCACGAATGAAAGCAAAGTTCAGCTGCGGGAGAGGATTGAACGTCGCCGCTTTCGCGCAGGTCTCCTTTGCCTTCGCTGAGTCACCTTTTGCCTCATACGCCTGACACAAACGATACAGGTCGTACGGGTTTTGCTGGTTCGCCTGCTGCAGCTCAGCGATCGCTTTGTCGTAGTCTTTCTCGGCAAACGCAATCATACCCATCAACTCATGCGCTTGCTTAATCTGGAACGAGTTCTTTGCCGCTTCAGACCCAGAGCGAAATTGTTCAGCTTCGGCCTTCGCTGTCGCTAAATCCTTTTTGCCAAGTGCAATCTTCGCCAGGTTGTAATGATGGAAAAGCTTAGCGTTGTCCTTAATCTCCTTCGACAGGTTTGATTCTTCATTCAACTTTACTGATTTGTCGAATGCAGCCTTTGCCTCATCGTACTTTTCCATCTCAAGGAGGATCGTTCCCTTTGTTTGCAAATCGGCGGACATCTGAGCGACATCGTTGATCTTTTCTGCGAGTGCGTACTGTTTGTCGACATTCTCGAGCGCTTTGTCCATCTTTCCATTATCAACATCCACGACAGTCAATCCGAACAGCGCCAACCGCCTGTCCGCATCATTGCGTGCTTTCTCGTTAATCTTCTGTAACTCGGCTGCAGCCTCTTCAGCTTTTCCCTGGTATAGAAGATCCGCCGAGATCCCAAGATGCGATGCCATGAATTTCGGATCGATTGATAGCGCTTTGCGGTATTGCGCGATCGACTCGTCAAACCGTCCCATTTTAAGCAGCAGCTCAGCATACGAATCATATGGGTTGGGATCATTTGGAATGAGCTCGGTATATTTCTTGAAGGCCTGTTCAGCACTAGCGTAATCGCCCGCTTGTCTGTAGGCGTACCCGAGAATGTTGAAGGCGCCTGAGTATTTCGGATCGAGCTCTGTTGCCTTCTTGTAGTGTTCGATTGCTTTTGGATAATCCTGCTGGCCGAAGTAGTAGCCACCAAGCGCGAAATGTCCTCGCTCGTCGTTCGGATAAGCCGCTACAAGTTGCTCCAGGTATTCCTTCTGCTTGACTGTGTTTCCGTTTGCGCCGGCTTCGGTACCGAGAATCAACAACCGCTCGCCGTTAGAAGTTTTATCTGCGAGGCTCACGGCTTTCTTCAGGTGCTCGAAAAACTCTTTTGCGGTCGGCGAGTTATTCGCGCGCGCCAGCTCGGCCAGAGCGAAATTCGGATCGAGTGAGATCGCTTTGTCGTAGTGTTGGACCGAGTCTTGAATGAGCAGCCGGTCAGAGAGATCGCGACCTGCCAGAAACTCTTTTCGCGCTTCATCAGAAGAAGTTGTGATTGGAATCTTGCCGCTGGCGGCGTTCGGATCATTTGCTGCAGCCGGACCTTTCGTATCTTCAACGTTAGTGCAGCCACTGATTAGTAGAGTTGAGAGTAGGACCAGCGCCGCCAGAAAGAGCATCACGCATCTATAGTGGGACATTGTATTTCTCCTTCGAATTCCAGAGTGATCGTTTGAAAACTAATCACTGAAGTTTGTTTGGGACGGTTTGAATGCGCGCAGAATACTTAAGCCATGTTGCTTCGTCAACAACTATGGTCTATGTAATTTGTTATGACCGCAATTCTTCGGAAATTGACCCGAAAAAATCAGTTCGTTCTGGTAGGCCGTTTTCTGGGCGCGTCTGGTTTTGATTTCGTTACAACTTGAGTCGGACGGTCGGTTAACAGTGGAAGTGGATTGACCGCGCCTGACGTTGAGTACACACCAAAGTGAAGGTGAGGAGGAGTTCCGCTGGCATTTCCAGTCGTGCCTACGAAACCCAGTACAGTTCGAGTCGTCACAGGATCTCCCTCCGCGAGGTTTGGTGCATACGAGTCGAGGTGCGCATAGTAATAAACAACTCCACCGGCTCCTATGATTGAAACGGTGTGACCGCCCAGGTTGTTTTCACCGATGTTGTAGACATAACCCGAGGTTGCTGAATAAATCGGAGTTCCTTTCGGCGCAAAGATGTCCTGGCCCTCGTGTAAACGATTGGAACCTCTTGGAGCATGCCATGTGTCGGTGATCTGCTCCTTGCGAACCTGTTTCAAAGGCATCGCCAGCCTTCGATCCGCATCTTTTGTGTACAGACGAGCAACGCGCGCATAGAACATCAGTTTGTTACTTATGCGCTCAGTTCCCGCCGCAAATGTTAGTACCAAGAGTACGAGGAGGGCCGCACTGATTGTAATTAAAACTCTTCTCACATTCTTTCGATGCAACCAGGAATGCAGAGGTTGGAAAATCATGGTGCTCAACTCCCTGGTGGTCTGCTCAACAAAAGCTAGTTACGAAAGTAAGTAGGAAGGAGTTCTGTTTGAAATGGGTGGGACAGCGGGAGAGACTTAAAGTGCGTGGATTGTAGAACAAACCTATTTATCGTTGGTCATTTGACAGTAATCATTTTCTCATTGTCATTTTTCATATATTTCAAGTCGTATGTATTGAGAGACTACGTGAGAAACCAATGAGAAATGATTACTGTCAAATGACCAATGACAAATTGGGTCGTTTTAATGCTTTCGATGAGAAAATCTAGATTGCCAAACCGCCATCGACCTGGACCACCTGTCCGGTGATGTAGCGCGCATCGTCAGAGAGCAGGAAGCAGACAATGCGAGCAATCTCATCTGCTTCGGCGAATCTACCGAGCGGTATCTGTTCGAGGATTTTAGCGCGATAGCTTTCATCAAGACTCGAAGACATATCTGTTGCAACCATTCCGAGCGCGAGTGCGTTTACGGTCACTTTTCTACTCGCAACTTCTTTAGCGAGCGCCTTGGTGAGTCCGACCATACCGGCTTTCGATGCAGAGTAGTTACTTTGTCCGGGCAGGCCAACTTGTCCGCTGATCGACGAGATGTTGAGAATTGAACCACCACCATCCTGACGCAGCATTGTTCGCAGCGCTGCCTTGGAAAAATTCCAGGCACCCTTAAGGTTTGTATCCATCACCTGGTCCCAGTCTTCCTCTTTCATACGAAGAATGAGATTGTCGCGAGTAATGCCGGCGTTATTCACCAGGTAATCGATTCGGCCGAAAGCGTCTTTCACTTGCCTTACCATTTCAGCAGCATCTTCAGTTTTCGCTACGTCGCATTGTGACGCTAACGCTCGCACGCTGAGACCTTCAAGTTCTGCTTTCAGAGTCTCTGCAGCGTCAGCACTCTTCGCGTAGTTAAAAGCAACGTCAGCGCCATGACGACCGAGTTCGAGTGCTATCGCGCGACCGATGCCGCGTGTGGCGCCGGTAACAATCGCCACGCGTCCCGAGAATGGTCTTCTTGAGTCTGTCAATGTGTTTACCTTCAGTTTGAGAATTACAATTTAACCGACTTCAAATACTCTCTAAACTCAGGTCCGAGATCCCCACGCTTCAAGGCGAACTCAACCGTAGCAATGAGAAACCCGAGCTTGTCGCCCGCATCGTGCCGTGTTCCTTTAAAGCGAACTGCATAGAACGGCCGCTTCTTCAGCAGAGCGCGCATGGCATCAGTAATTTGAATCTCGCCGCCGGCTCCTGGTTTCGTCTTTTTTATCTCATCGAAAATGTCGGGTGTCAGAACGTAGCGACCGATTATTGCAAGGTCTGAAGGAGCTTCGGCAAACGGCGGTTTTTCAACCATGTCGTTAATCTTGTAGATACCGTCTTCCACCTCGTCTACGTCGAGTACGCCGAAACGGGAGATCGCTTCACCAGCGACCTGCATGGTTCCGATCACAGGCGCATCAAATTTTTCGTAAACATTGAGCAGTTGTTTCAGCCCAGGTACATCCGAGTCGATGATGTCATCGCTCAACATGACTGCAAACGGGTCATCGCCGACGCCGTCCTCAGCTTGCAGCACGGCGTGTCCCAATCCGAGTGCTTCCTGCTGGCGGACGTAACTGATGCGCGCCATTGATGAGATCGCGCGCATCTGCTGCACGAGATCCATCTTGCCGCGTTGACTCAGTAGATGCTCGAGCTCAAACGACACATCAAAGTGATCTTCAATGGTCGTTTTGCCGCGACCAGTCACGATGATGATCGACTCGACACCTGAAGCCACTGCCTCTTCCACCACGTGCTGGATCAATGGCTTGTCAACCAGCGGCAGCATCTCTTTTGGTGCTGACTTTGTCGCCGGTAAGAAACGAGTCCCCAGACCTGCGGCAGGAAAAACCGCTTTAAGAACTTTCTTGGGCATTTGACTTCCTGTTTGTTTCAGCTTCCGTTAGCCGAATTCATGTCCTTTCTTGACATGCAGTCTAGCGTCGGCTAGCGTCCACTTTTTGATTAGAACGGGGCGGTCTCTCATAACATATTTAAAGCGGATAGGACAAATGCTCGATCTTAATTACGTAAGAGAAAACCTGGACAAGGTGCGCGCGGCGTTGCAAACACGCGGAGTGCCCGCTGCTGCGCTCAATGACTTTGTCGAAGCGGATGCTGAACGTCGTCGAATAATTGCCGAGTCAGATCGATTGAATGCGCAACGAAACACGGCCAGCCGCGAAATCGGCGCGCTTATGAAAGAAGGCCGTAAGGAGGAGGCCGAAACGCGCCGGCGCGAGGTAGCCGAATCCAAAGAGCGGATCGCCGAATTGGACCAGCTACGTGATCAAGCAGAGTCGCGCATGAGAGAGTTGCTTGCTTCACTACCCAACATTCCCGACGAAAGCGTCCCGGTTGGAAAAGACGACACCGAAAATATTGAAATCCGGCGCTGGGGTACAAAACCGGATTTTGGTTTTGAGCCAAAAGACCATGTCGACCTCGGGAATGCTCTGGGAATCCTGGACCTCGAGCGAGCTGCGAAAATTTCGGGCGCTCGTTTCGCGATTCTCAACAGCGCTGGAGCTCGTCTGAGTCGAGCGCTCGTCAACTTAATGCTCGACGTGCAAACGCGCGAGAACGGTTATAGAGAAACGCTGCCGCCCTTCATTGTGAACGGGCAAACGCTTTTCGGGACGGCTCAGTTACCGAAGTTCGAAGAAGATCTTTTTAAGCTCACCGATGAGCGGGGCCTTTACCTGATTCCGACGGGCGAGGTCCCGGTTACGAACTATCACAGTGAAGAGATTCTCGACGCAGCGTTGCTGCCTTTGAAGTTTGCCGCTTACTCGCCGTGTTTTCGCTCGGAGGCAGGGAGCTACGGTCGAGACACTCGCGGAATATACAGGCAGCACCAGTTTGAAAAGGTCGAGCTTGTAAAGCTGGGCTTGCCCGAAAATTCGTTTGAAGAATTAGAGTCGATGACGCGCGATGCAGAGTCGGTGCTGCAGCGATTGGGTCTGCACTATCGTGTAGTCGAACACGTTACTGGTGATCTAGGGTTTTCGGCAGCGAAGTCGTACGACGTCGAAGTGTGGCTTCCCTCGTACAATGAGTTCAAAGAGATCTCGTCATGCTCGAACTGTACAGATTTTCAAGCGAGGCGCGCACAGATTCGCTTTCGGCGCGGCGCCGGAGCCAAACCGGAATTCGTGCATACACTTAACGGTTCAGGATTGGCGATCGGGCGAACATGGATTGCTATTCTGGAGAACTACCAGCAAGCGGATGGATCCGTAATCATTCCCGAGGCGCTACGACCGTATATGGGAGGGATGAAGAAAATCAGCGCGTAACAAAACGTGGGTAAGAAAAACCATTTGCCATTTTCCATTGTAGATTTGCCTTTTTTTCATTTGCCGGCTGATGCAGAAGGTGGTTCCTCGCGAACGGCATCAAATGGCAAATGGAAAATCTACAATGGCAAATGGCAAATGGTTTTCTGCGTTTTACTTGATTCGTATATCGAACGGCATAAGCAGCATAGAGTCGCCTTCCTTCATTCGATCCAGAATCGCCATGTAACGGAACGCGCGCCGCGCGTCTTCAGGTAGTGAAGCGATGAACGCACGTTGCTCTTTCGTCTGCGTATTCGGATCGTCGCTGCCACCGCTGAACAACTCCTGCAGCAATGTCCTCGGATAAGGAAGAATCACACGCTGTACGCCTTTGTCAGCTGGAATTTTCGCTAGTTCCTTCGCCGCAGCGATTGCTTTGTCCAAGCCACCGAAGTCATCGACCAACCCTCGCTCTTTCGCCTGGGTCCCGGTCCAAACTCTTCCCTGGCCAACTGAATCAACATATTCCGCATTCTTGTTACGGCCCTTAGCGACCTTCGGCACAAATTGATCGTAGTAGGTGGTATTGATCCACTCCTGGAACTTCTGCCGCTCGCTGTCTGAGAACTTTTCAGTTTCGCGGAACAAGCCGGCATTCTTCCCGCGCAGTACGTATTCGTTACTTAGACCAAGCCAGTCATAAAGACCTTTGACGACTGGCTTACCGGCAACAACTCCGATTGATCCAGTGATCGTCGAAGGTTGAGCGATGATCTTGTTCGCTCCGCATGAGATGTAGTAACCACCGGATGCCGCGACGTCGCTCATCGAGACCACGACTGGTTTCTTGGCCTTTGCAGCTTCAACTGCATGCCAGATGATGTCCGAGGCGAGTCCTGAACCGCCCGGACTGTCAACGCGAAGAACGATTGCTTTGATCGTCTTGTCATTAGCAGCATCAGTTAAAGCCTTAGCAAGCGTGTCTGAGCCAATTGACTGATCACCGGAGGGACTATTTTCAGAGCGGCCGGATCCTATGTCGCCGGTACCATAAATCACTGCGATCTTCTCACCTTTGTTTAGACCCAGGGATTCCGGATCAACGTCGCGATACTCGGAACCTCGAGCGATCGGAAGCTCGTCTGTTTCTTTGTACCCGAGTTTTGTCTTGAGCTCCTTTTCAACTTCATCGCGATACATCGCACCATCAATCAGCCCCACCTCCTTAGCCTTTGCGGCAGTGTATGGCGCTTCATCGATGATCGCCAGGACGTCGGCGGGAGATTTATTTCGTCCCTTCGCGATGCCTTGGACGAAATCATCGTAGATGCCCTGGATTAGAGCATTCGTCGCCTCGCGGTGCGCCTCAGACATTTCTTTTCGTGTGAAGATGTCACCAGCGCTCTTGTATTTCCCAATCTGATAAATCTCAGGATAGACGCCGAGTTTGTCGAGCGCGCCGCGGAAGAACATCACGTCGGCTGAAAGTCCGATGGTGAACAATTCTCCCGGAGGTGCGAGGTAGACCTTGTCGCAAGCGCTGGCAATGAAATACTCCTTGTTAACTCCGACTTCCATGTAGGCATAAACCGGTTTGCCGGAAGTTCGAAAATCTGCAATAGCATCGCGAATCTCTTCCGCTTTGGCCCAACCAATGCTCGAGAGATCTACATCGAGAAGAATCGCGCTGATTCGCTTATCGACCTTGGCCTTCTGGAACTGCGTCACGAGTCCGGTCAGTGATTGATCGGGTCCGCCGAAAAACTTTCTCAACGGATCGTCCGTAACGTAGTCAGGCAACACGCCGCTGACGCGCAGAGCCAGGACACTGTTGTTGCGGATCGTTGGTGCTCCCCTGCGAAAAGCTGAGACAACTATCGCAATGCAAATCAACACGACAACCAACAATCCTGCCAGGATGCCGGTGATTATGAGCACCGTCTTTTTTGCTGTGGACATTGCCATACGTTTCCATCCCTACTTTCTTATGCAACCGAGGTCAATGAGAGACCTGCTACGGAGGGTTGTTAGCATTAGTACGGCTTCGCAGAATGAAAGGTTTTACTTCCGGCCGTCTGCCTGCTGCTCCCGCCTACTGTTTCTTCACTATCCAGCCGCCGCCGATTATCTCGTCGCCGCGATAAAAGACGGTAGCCTGGCCGGGAGTGATTGCGCGCTGTGGCTCATCAAAATCCACTCGCACTCGACCGTTTTCAATTGATGTGATCGTTGCCGGGGCTCCTACGTGACGATAACGAATTCGTACATCGGCGCGAATTGGTTCAGAAGGCGTGTCAAACGCGATCCAGTTAACTCCAGCAGCAACAAAAGACCGTGCGTTCAGCTCCTCGTCCTGACCGACCACGACTCGATTACGATTGGCATCAATCGATAACACATACAACGGCCGCTCGTTAGCGATGCCCAATCCGCGACGCTGTCCAATCGTGTACCGATGAATACCATTGTGGGTCCCGATCACTTCACCTCGAGAGTCGACGATTTCACCGCTTGAAGGAATTCGATCAACCGAATCCTCCGCTGATAGATAACGATCGATGAACCCTGAATAATCACCATCGGGAACAAAACAGATCTCCTGCGACTCGGCCTTTTCAGCAACAGCAAGCCCGTGGTTTCGTGCAGCCGCTCGAGCTTCGGGCTTCGACATTTCACCAAGTGGAAACATCGCAACGGCAAGCTGGTCCTGAGTCAGTTCCCACAGGAAGTACGACTGATCCTTTTGCTGATTCTTTCCGCGCAGTAGACGATAACGATTATTTCCCGCATCGAATTCAACCCGAGCATAATGACCAGTAGCAACTTTTTCGCAATTCAGGCTCGCCGCCAAACGCACGAGCGAAGCAAACTTAAGACGACTGTTGCATGCCACGCAGGGAATTGGTGTTTCGCCGTTGAGATAGCTCGTGACGAACGGCTGCACGACATCGCGCTCAAAGTCGCGTTCGAGGTTCAGCACGTAAAACGGGAAGCCAAGCTCTTCGGCAACGCGTCGCGCGTCGTAGACATCATCGAGAGAGCAACAACGTGAAGGGAGTGGATCGCCGTTAGCGTCTACACTGATTCCCCGCCGCTGGTTCCACAACTGCATTGTGAACCCAACCAGTTCGTGTCCTTCCTCTTTCAGGACGGCCGCGGCCGCCGACGAATCAACGCCGCCACTCATTGCTACTGCGATCTTCATTACTTCTTCCTGAAAAATCGGTTTGCACTGGGAGCGCGGGCGTCTCGCCCGCTTGGTTGCCGATTCTCATGCGATGCGGGCGAGACGCCCGTGCTCCCAGTGCAAAACCAAAAACCCCTCGTTTGCTGCGGTTTCGAACCCGATGCTAAGATCGCCGCTTCAGTCAGCAAATGCATTGGGTTCGAAAACAAGTAAGCATACCGCAAACCTGAAATTGACGCAGCCCAGCAGCCAGACATGCCCGAACGAGCGATAGAAGAATTCCGAGTCGTCGACGAGCCATATTACCTACCCGTCACTCGCGAAATCGAGTTATTCGAGGCCGCCCACTCCGCTCATTTACCTGTCATTTTAAAGGGGCCGACGGGCTGTGGGAAAACCCGGTTCGTCGAGCATATGGCCTGGCGTCTCGAGCGTCCTCTCATCACCGTTGCTTGCCATGAGGATCTTTCCTCAACCGACCTCGTTGGTCGGTACCTTCTCGAGGGTGAAGAGACCATCTGGCATGATGGTCCCCTAACGTCAGCCGTGCGCCACGGCGCCATCTGCTACCTCGATGAGGTCGTGGAAGCGCGGAAAGACACGGTCGTGATCATCCATCCACTGACGGATCACCGACGTCGCTTACCGATCGAGAAGCGTGGAACAATCCTCGATGCGCCACCGGATTTCATGCTGGTCGTGTCTTACAACCCTGGTTACCAGTCGATTCTGAAAGATCTCAAGCAGTCGACTCGACAGCGCTTTGTTGCAATCGATTTTGATTACCCGCCTGCGGAACTCGAAGCCGAAATTGTGGCTCGTGAAGGTGGTGTCGATGAAGGTACTGCGAGAGATCTAGTTCTGATTGGTCAGAAGGTCAGAAACTTGCGAGGGCATGGATTGGAGGAAGGAGTCTCAACCCGGCTTCTGATTTATGCAGCTCAACTGATTGCGCTGGGGATCCCACCCATCACCGCCGCAGACGTAGCAATGTGTGCTCCCATCACCGACGACCGCGAGCTACAACGCAGCATTCGTGAGATCGTTACTACCGTGATTTAGGTTCAAATGTCTCACCAACCGCCTTCAGACGCTCGCTCGATTGAGCGGCAATCGTTTCTGGAATTAACGCGCGACATGGCGCGGCTGCCTTTGGACCAGGCGGCAGCCGCACTTGAAACGGGCGCTGCCATCGCCGGTGTTTCGTTGCGCGCGGGGATCGAATTCCTGCGAGCCGCACCCGACGCGGCAAAGGTAATTCGCCCTGCCGAACTTCGATCGTGGGGAGAGATGGGTCGGCGTCTCGCAATGAGTGACGTGGAAACAGCGATTACGTTCTTTAAGACCGGGGTCGCCGACCTGGAGAATCTCGATGCTGAATCGCGAACAGTACTTTTCCAACTCTGTCTGCGACAGATGAGCCTGGCCAATTCCGTTGCTTATGAAACGTTCAAAAGCGTGCCAGCTTTGGCGTCAAGGTTTGCCGATCAGAGTCTGACTTTCTCGATTCTCGAAGTTGCGTCGGAGATCGCGCGGCGATCGGCGCGGCACAGTGCGGAATTCTTGAATGCAAGTCCAACCGTGGCGCAAGCACTGCACGATTTTGGTGTCAGGGACGTAACTCAGAAAGCACTTTCACTTGCAGCCGCTTTCGCGTCACGAACAGGAGGCATCGCGACAGATGCCTGGGCGAACTTACCAACGGCACTTGCGACGCTCGACAGTCATAGAGCGAAGCAGTTGCTCGATCGGACAGGAGAATTTCTCGAGCGAGGTGGAGGCGCGGCTCTCCACTTGATGCTATCGGGCGGTGAAATCCTGCGTAGCCTTCCTGAAGTTTTTGATGATTGGATCGAACTGCTTTGGACTATTGCCGCCCACGGTAATGCCAGTTTAGTTGCGTTCACACGCAGCAGTCCCGGATTTTTTCAGATTATCTCTGCAGACGCCGATCGGAATCGCTCGATTGAACTATCAAGACGGGTGCTTACTTTGACGCAAGAGATTGGAAAGCTGGATGGCGAAGCTGCGCTGGCATGTTTTCGCTCCAGTGCGAGGGCTCTTCGCACCGTATCAATAGAACAGTTTGAAGAATGGGCACGCCAAGGACTCTCGCTGGCGAGTCGTGATGTTGCGCGCGCTCGCCGAAGTTATTTTGCAATTGAAACGCGTGGCAGTTACGAAGCTCTGCATAGCGGCAGCAGCGGCCTCGCTTTAGAAACGATTCAGCATCTACTCCGTTTGTACGTCGAGGCTCTTACGGGACGCGGTCTGGATATAGTTCCGCTGGCGGCATTTCCGCAGGAATCACGGATTGGAGACGGCCGGACAATTCACCTGCCGGCACTTGTGAATGAATTCGGCGATCCCGAGCTTGATTTTCGCCTCTACAAGGTACTTGCAGCGCACGCTTCAGGTCAGATTGAGTTTGGAACTTACGAACGTGACACGAACACGCTCGCCGCTGCTTACCTGATGATTTCAGCGGCCTTTGATCCTGAGAATTCAGATCTACGCGATGCGTTTGCGTTGAACGGCTACCTGAACTTAGAAAACGCCGCCAACAAAAATGTACAGCTCCCGACGGGTGGCGATTATCGGTCTGTGCTATCACTTTTTCCCGATTCGCGGCTGGCGCGTCGTATATTCGGGACGCTCGAGAATGGTCGAATCGACAGGCGACTCAGATTCAAATATCGCGGGCTCGCTCGTGATTTGGATCTGATTCGCGAGCACTTGCGCCGTCGCCGGCCACCAATCAGCGACTTGCCGGCATTGATGGTTCCATTCGAGCTGTTGTTTCAGATCACCTTGCTTGGCGGTGCGCTCGACGATGCGCGACATTCATACGGACAAATAATTTCGGAGCTCGACTCAATTGTTGCTGACTACCTGAACAACACAGATGCCGGCGTAGCCGATACGTTAGTTGCGACCGGTCGAGTTTACTCTCTATTTCAGTCCGTTATTCCGACCGACGAATCACTGCAAAAGGTCGATACGCCACAAGAAGAGTCAGACGCGGATGAGAATGCGCCTTCCGTCGAGAGCATGACGCAACGGCAGGCGGACCGTGCGCCGCGCCGTCGCGACGCTCGCGAACTTTTCAACGCATGGAATGAGCCGAATGCAGAAGGTGAGCCGGACCAGCTCGAGGGCGCCGAGGCATGGATGGAGAGTGAGATGCCGGAACAGATGCTCGCTGAAGGTGAAGTAGCATTTAACTATGACGAATGGGATCGCGAGCTTACCGATCACCGGTTAGGTTGGTGCCGAGTCGTGGAAAAACAAGTCAAGCTGGGTGATCGTAGCTTCGTGGACGAAACCCGCGAACGTCACAAGGGAGCAATCTCTTCCATTCGCCATCAGTTTCAATTGATGAGACCTGAGAATCTCATAAAAATTGAAAACGAGCTGGATGGTGAAGACTACCATCTTGACGCAGTGATCGACTATGTCATCGATAGACACGCCGACGGCCAGCAGTCTGAGCGTCTTTACACCAAGCGCTTACGCCGGCGCCGCGACGTAGCAGTCTCGTTTCTGCTCGACCAGTCTTCCTCGACCGCTCGCACGATCGGTCGCCATCCGCTGCAACCTTACACGCGTCCTGGCCGAAGGATTATCGAGATTGAAAAGGAAGGTCTCGTCCTGATGAGCGAAGCGCTTGAAGCTGTGGGTGATGTGTATTCAATCAACGGTTTCACGTCTGAAGGACGTCGTAACGTGAAGTTTTATGTCGTTAAGGACTTCGACGAAAAATATACAGAGGAGGTCAAGCGAAGGATTGGCGGTATCAGTTATCAGAACAATACTCGCCTGGGGGCGGCCATCCGGCACGCTACAGCACGGCTGTCGCAGCAAGACGCTCGTACGCGGTTGTTAATTGTTCTGTCGGACGGGAGACCTTACGATCATGATTACGGTGATGCCCGGTATGCTCGTGAAGACACGCGCGAGGCTTTACGACAGGCGAAGAACGCCGGCATCACTCCATTCTGCATTACGATCGATCGCGAATCTGAGGCAGAGTTGCGCGATCTGTACGGCGAGATCGGTTACACGATCATTGATGATGTTCTCTCGCTGCCCGAGCGCATGCCCGGCATCTATCGTCGGCTAACGACATAAGTAAATCTGCGGATGATTACGGGCGGAAGTCTTTTATTAGCACGACGTCGTTATTAACTACGCCGCGCGAGATAGCTAACTGCTTTCCATCGCGTGACCATGCAAAGCCGAAGATACGTTGCTCTTTGAAGTCCGTTAACTGGCGCGGGGAACCGCCTGTGAGGGGTTGACTCCATAGATTCGAAATGCCCCGTTGCGTTTCCACATAAGTTAACGAGCGGCCATCCGTGCTCCACTGCAGCGAGCGTCCAAATGAGCCGGGAATATCGAAAAGCTTTGTTGGCTGGCCTCCGGCAATCGAAACAATCGCAATCTTGTAAGCGCCGCCCGGCTGGTCCTGATAATTGCACGCGAACGATTGACCGTCCGGCGAGACAACCGAAACTGCCGACTCCTTCTCCGTCAGTCTCGAAGGCGTTCCTCCTTCCGAAGAGATCTTCCAGACGGACCAGAATCCCGATACGGGATCGTAGGCCGTGTACAGAATCCATTTTCCGTCCGGCGTGAAACTCGGCAAGTACTCACCAACGCCATTTGTGATCTGTTTCGGATTACCCCCGTCAAGATCCATGCGCCAGAGATTTGTATTTGCTGTTCGGCGCGCGGCCCAAACCACATAACGCCCATCGGGTGACACGGTTGGATCAAAATTCTGCGTGGTATTGATCGTCAGCTGCTTTTGTTCGCTGCCGTCTGCCTTCATGATCCAGACATTGGGCTCACCTCCAGCCACCGAGCGATAGACAATTTTTCCATCAAGTGTCCAGGAGATTCCTCGCATACCATCGTCTCGTTCGACACCTGAGGTGACCTGGCGGGCCTTACTGATATCCATGTCACTTATGGACCACAGGTTTACCAGCCGATCCGACCGAACGGACACGAGCGTATTCGAATCGCGCGTGAGATTGACGTCCGCATAACCATTGAGATCGTTTGTCAGCCGCTTTGCATCGCCACCTTTGTACGGCAGGTACCAGATTTGGGCCATGCTACCGGCTTCCTCTGTACCCGAAGTCACAAGGCCGGTGCCATCAGACAGCCAATCGGTTTGCCCAACATGCCACCATCGCTGATTTGTGATCGGCGCTTCCTTCGCATCCGCCACGCGTATTCCAAAGACGTTCTCGTAATAACCACCGGAAGTGTTTTGATAGACGTAAGCGATCACAGTTCCGTCGGGTGACCACGACGGCGCCACAGTCGAAATAAAATCGGGCGACGTGCGCGTAGCAATTTTCTTCTCATCAGTGCCATCTGCGTTCGAAACGATCAGACTGTTTTCTTTCGGAGATGCATAACGCACAAAAGCGAAGCGCTTTCCATCCGGTGATATTCCAATCGGACTCTGGATATCGTTAAGAACTTTCCTGGCAGAGCCGCCAAGGGCCGGAATCTGGTACAAGGCACCTCGCGGATTGTCTTTGTCTGACACCACATAAAAGAGGAAATTTCCGTCCTGATTGAAGGTGAGACCTTCATAACGAACTGGCGCGGGTTGAATGATCTGGACCTGACTCGCAGCAGCGACTTGTCCGATCCATACGCTTTGCTGTCCACTATCTTCAGACACGTGGGCCACATAATTCCCATCTGGTGAGATTGCTGCGTGAACTGCTTTGCCGGTCGCAGTAAACCGCCCGACGTTCATCACGTGCAGAGCCGGAGACCTGTTACGCGAAGCGATCCGGTATACGCCATAAGTCCCCGCAGCGACACCGAGGATCAGCACCGAAAGGACAACGAGTGCGGACACCTTATGCTTCTTGATGTTACTGACGAGATATTCCGCGCTCGACGTCGCGTGTTTCGGTTGAGAAATCGTGGATCTTGGGAGGCTTCCAGATCCGGCCCGAGGAACATACGCTCCACTCGAGTGCTTGACGCCACCAATCCCGCTAATCCGTCCCGAGTTGAGCGATTGCAGTTCGCTTTCAAAGTCGAGCTGCTTCTTAAGACGTCGCAGATCGACAACCATGTCCTTGATGCCTTGATAACGCTCCTCGCGATTCTTTTCGAGTGCCTTTCCAACTATGCGCTCGAGCTCGAGGGGAACATCAGGCACGAAACTGGACAGCTGCGGCGGTTCGGTTTTGAGGATTGCAGCGATTACGTCACTTGCCGTCTCGTGCTCAAAAGGAAGCTGACCGGCAACCATTTCATAGAGGACAACGCCAACACTCCAGACATCGGTGCGTCCGTCCATTTCCCGACCACGCGCCTGTTCGGGGGACATGTAAGCGGCGGTTCCAAGCAGTGTACCTGGTGCTGTCTGGATCAGATTGATCGTCTGCGCGTCTCGATCAACCTCGTGCGCGTCCGTGAGTTTAGCGACGCCAAAGTCGAGTACCTTCACAATTCCGTCGCGCCGGATCATCAGGTTCTCAGGCTTGATGTCGCGATGCACGACTCCGGCTTCGTGTGCTGCTGCAAGTGCTGACGCTACCTGAATGGCGATGTCGAGAGCTTCAGAAACTGTCAGGCTCGCGCTGTTCATGTAAGTGCGCAGTGTTTCGCCTTCGATGAACTCGGTGGCTATGAACATCACGTCGCCGGCTTGTCCGACTTCGTGAATGGTTATGATGTTCGGATGATTGAGCGCGGAAGCGGTCTTGGCTTCCTGGACGAAACGCGCTACTCGTTCCTGGTTGAGCGAGATATCGTGCGGAAGGATCTTTAGTGCGACTGAGCGGTCGAGTGTGGTGTCGCGCGCCAGGTAGACTTCGCCCATACCCCCCGATCCGATTCGCGACAGGATTCGGTAGTGGGCAATGACAGTACCCGCAATAGCTGAGCCTTCCTTCATCGTAATGTTACGAGCTTAACGTGTCAGAGAAGCAGCACGTATGACTAATGGGGTCAACGCTGGGACGTCGGCTCCGGGTAATCGGGAATTTGAAGGAACTGGCGACTTTTGGGACGGTTATTCTAGCAAAAGAATTTAGGAATTAGGATTTTGGAATTCCCTTGCCATGGGCGCCGCCGCCGGGAGATTCGATACGGACCCGATCGCCGGCTTTCATGTCCCAACTTCCTTTTGAGCCAACCTCATCCGCTTTCGCGCCGCGGATTATTGAGGCTTTCCCAGGTTGACCATCAGAGCCACCTTGCAAGCCATATGGCGAGATCTTCCTTCTGTCTGCTAACAGGGACATCCGCGCTGTTCCGAGTACTTCGATTTCTCTGATCACGCCGTCGCCGCCGTTCTGTTTCCCTTTTCCACCTGAAGCTTTTCGCAAACCGTATTTAAGGACGCGCAGCGGATACGCATACTCGAGAGCTTCGGCAGGAGTATTCAAGCTGTTCGTCATATGCGTGTGCACGCCGCTCATCCCGTCGAGCGCGGGTCGAGCTCCCATTCCGCCTGCGACCGTTTCGTAGTACGAGAACTCGCTGCGCGTACGAGGATCGATTCCGCCGATTGTTAGATTGTTCATCGTGCCCTGACTCGCAGCTGGAATTCTTTCCGGTAACGCCTGCGCCAGCGCCTTGAAGACGACGTCCACAATTCGTTGTGATGTCTCGACGTTACCACCCGCCACGGACGCCGGAGGATTCGCGTTTACAACGGTACCGGCTGGCGCAAACACTTCGATCGGTTCCATCAAGCCTGCACTCGCAGGAACCTCGCCGCCAACAAGACAGCGAAACACATAGGCTACGGCGGACACCGTGATTGCCTCTACCGCGTTGATAGGACCACTCACTTGCCGAGAGCTCCCGCTGAAATCAACGCGAGCCCCGCTTCCGTTAACTGTGATCTTGACGCGAATAGGAACACTTCGATCGTTTGTGCCGTCGTCATCGAGCGCGTCTTCGGCCGAATACTCACCATCCGGTATCGAGCTGATGGTGTTCCGCATCAATCTTGCGGAATAGTCGATCAGGTGCGCTGCATATTCCCTCACTTCATCAATTCCGCGCTGTTCGACAATCTCCAACAGCCGAGTGGCTCCCGTCTTAAGTGATCCGATCTGCGCCTGAAAATCTCCACGC